>NZ_JACGBA010000076.1:0-262 GCF_020137685.1 Campylobacter sp. RM9331 | reverse complement strand
AAATAATCAAAAAACAAGGCTTCTAAGTGATATGGATAAAATAATAGGCGCTGAATACAAAGCTACATTAATACCTAGAATATCTAAGTCTTTTTTAAGAGCGATTACTAAAACAATGATTAGTGTAAAAGCTAATAAAGAGAATTTATATTCTGGCATAGGTGTTGATTTGGTAAATAATTTATTAAACCATTCTGATATTAGATACTTTATAGGTTTACCTAAAAACTATCAAGCAATTAGAATTGCAAATAGTGGAAGC
>NZ_JACGBA010000075.1:0-264 GCF_020137685.1 Campylobacter sp. RM9331 | reverse complement strand
AATACAACAACTCCTGAAGTAATTGTTCCAAGTGTTGGAAATGGAATTAAAGTATCTATATTTGAAGGTGATGAATCAGGCGATCACAATAACTTAAAAGAAATTAGCAATGGTTCAACTACAGTAGATGCTAATCCTTTATTTAAAGGTGAGATTGATGCTAGTGGTGTTAAAGCAATGCAAGTATTTATCACTTATAATGATAAGTTAATTAAAACTGATTCAGTTCTTGCTGTTGATGGTAAATTTAAATATGTTCCAGAA
>NZ_JACGBA010000074.1:0-287 GCF_020137685.1 Campylobacter sp. RM9331 | reverse complement strand
TTAAAAATCACTAAAAAGCGGGTGAAAAATATTATTATAAAAGTTCGTGAGATTGGGCTTGTTGAAGTAGTATCGCCTTATTTTATAAGTAGAGCAAAAATTGATGAGATTTTAAGACTTAAAAAAGATTGGATAGAACAAAGATTAAACGAGCTTAAAACTACTAAAAAAGCAGAGCTTTTGAGTGGTAATTTTGTATTGTTTTTAGGACGAAAATATATTTTAGAATTTGATTTAGGAATTTCAAAAAATGTAGAAATTCACAATGATAAAATCATTTTAAAATG
>NZ_JACGBA010000073.1:0-301 GCF_020137685.1 Campylobacter sp. RM9331 | reverse complement strand
TTAGGTTGCAATAACTTTGGAGATTACAAGTTTACATTTAATGTAATTGGAACTGATATTAAAGGTGAAGCTAGCTTAAAACTTGTTGCTGATACTCAAACAAATACACCTAGCGTAGATAATACTACAAGTGATGTGGTTGTAGGTTCAGAAAACGGAATTATTAATATTAAACCAAGTGAAGATGCAAATAAAGTTCCAAGTGTTGATAATACTACAAATGGAAATACTAGTGATTCAGAAAACGGAATTATTAATATTAAGCCAAGTGAAGAAACAGATAATACACAAAACAAATCTG
>NZ_JACGBA010000072.1:0-352 GCF_020137685.1 Campylobacter sp. RM9331 | reverse complement strand
CAGGATAAATAATGTTTTTAAAAGCTTTTTTAATGAAATAAATAAGCTATGGATAATATAGATATAATGATGTTGGGTAGTGGGTTTAGATAAAGACTTACAAGAACAATATTTAAAAGTCTTTGAAAACTCAAATTCTTATGAAGACGCTATGAATAAGCTACTTAGTCAAGGCATAAAACAAGACAAGCTAGAAAACATAATGGCCCAAGTTTTAACAAATATTAGTTTAAAAGGCTTAAATGATGAATGATTTAAGCAATATTTTTAAACTAAGTCCTTTAGATGCAATTAAATACTTTGATGATAAATTACCTAAAGATTATGATTTAGATAAACTTCGCTTTAGTGC
>NZ_JACGBA010000071.1:0-368 GCF_020137685.1 Campylobacter sp. RM9331 | reverse complement strand
CTTTAGAATTTAAAGTATTCCAAGGCGATGAAGATGGATATTTCAACAACTTAACTGAAATTCCAAATGGTGGTAGAACATTTGATACTACTCCAACATTTATAGGTAAATCAGTTGCTAATGATACTTTAGTATTATTATTTGTAAAACCAAATAATGCTACAGGTAAAGATGAAGCAATTATGAAAGAATTCCAAGCTGCACCAGATGGAACATTTACATATACTCCTGATTTAACAAACAGAGTAGATGGTAGTGGTTGGGAAGTTGGAACATATAAAGTATATTTATCAAGCTTAAAAACAGGAGAAATGAAAGAATACTCATTTAGTTTAGATTTAAATACAGCTAAAGATGAAGTGGTTAAT
>NZ_JACGBA010000070.1:0-397 GCF_020137685.1 Campylobacter sp. RM9331 | reverse complement strand
GGATAGATTTGTAGATTATAAAGAATTCGCACAAAATGTCGCAAAACCACTTAATTCTATGGTAGCAAAAGGTTTAATAACGCAAAGCGATATTTCAAAAATGCCAAAATACTTAGCTGATGAAGCAAATAGATTATCACAAGATTTTAAAAGAGCAAGAAGTGAAGAATTAGCAAAAGAATATAAAAAAATACTAAATTGGTATGAAAAACTAGCTTATGAAATGCTAAGTGGTAAAAATCTAAAAGCTCCTAAAGATATAGATAGTTATGAAACATTTGAAGAGTTTTTGCAAGTGGCTTTACAATACAGCCAAAAAAATATAAGTTTATTTGATATGAAAGTATAGGGATTTGTTATGATGGTTAATGGAGTAAATAATTTTTCAAATACTTAT
>NZ_JACGBA010000069.1:0-416 GCF_020137685.1 Campylobacter sp. RM9331 | reverse complement strand
TGCCCAGGGCTACACACGTGCTACAATGGCATATACAATGAGAAGCAATACCGCGAGGTGGAGCAAATCTATAAAATATGTCTTAGTTCGGATTGTTCTCTGCAACTCGAGAGCATGAAGCCGGAATCGCTAGTAATCGTAAATCAGCTATGTTACGGTGAATACGTTCCCGGGTCTTGTACTCACCGCCCGTCACACCATGGGAGTTGATTGTGCTTTAAGTCGGAATACTAAACTAGTTACCGCCCACAGCAAAATCAGCGACTGGGGTGAAGTCGTAACAAGGTAACCGTAGGAGAACCTGCGGTTGGATCACCTCCTTTCTAGAGTACATACTCTTTAACTCACACTAAAGAGTAATAATAAATATTTCAAGAGCTCTTGAGAGCTTGTTTGGATATCAAAGGTTGAAATGA
>NZ_JACGBA010000068.1:0-431 GCF_020137685.1 Campylobacter sp. RM9331 | reverse complement strand
TTCTTATCCACCCCATCAGTTATCTTAATACCTCTACCATCTCTATTAGCAAGTACTAATCTTCCTTTTTCATCAACACTAGCCTCAACCCCTGTTTGATCTTTAACAGAGTTAATTGCAGCTCTTAAAGCTCCATTTCCATCTTTATCTTTAACTTCAATAGAACCAATAGTAACACCATTTATGCTAAAGCCTTGTAAAGTAGTTCCTGCTTTAATAGGTTGTTCAAATACACTTTGAACCGTAACAGAAGCTTTAATACCTGTTTTATCAGTAGATTTATTAATAGCTTCAACTAAAGCACCTAAACCTTGACCTGCTTTAATATTATTACCTTGAGCAATTTGCACTGGCTCAAATGTAACATCATTAATTCCATCTACGTTTTTAAATGTAAGATTAATTTTATCTCCTAAAGCAAGGTCACTTTG
>NZ_JACGBA010000067.1:0-484 GCF_020137685.1 Campylobacter sp. RM9331 | reverse complement strand
ATGAATAATCAAAGCAAAATTAATAAACCTTATTATGAAGATGGAAAGGCTAGTTTAGAATATCTTAAACTAGCTCAAGAAAAGTTAGAAAACGATCCGACTTACAATCCTTTTAATGATAAAAACTTAGATAAAAGCGAAATACTTAATCTAGCTTTATTTGGAGCGTTAGACCCTGATATTGTAGAACAAAGAAAAATAGAATGGGAAAATACTCCAGCAATTGATCCAGAAGAATTAGTAAAAACTCTAAATAAACTTTTCAAAAATTTAGATAAATTAACTTCAGATAGCATAAATGATGAAGAAAAAAATAAATTAATGAAAAGTATTTTTTCTAATACAGACGAAGATTTGCAAATATCACAATCTAAAGAAGAAATTAAGCAAGAAGAAAAAGAAGAACAAACTAAAGATAAAAAACCATTCGAAGCCATAGAAGTAAAAGGCACTAGCACTCGTGAAAGTATGGAAGATATTTTAA
>NZ_JACGBA010000066.1:0-498 GCF_020137685.1 Campylobacter sp. RM9331 | reverse complement strand
ACCTTCGTCTAACGCTTCTAAAATATCCATTTACCATCCTTAAAAAAGAAAAGTGATTATATTTATCTTTGTTTAACAACTTACTATAAATTAGCGTAATTTTTATTATTAAAGGATTAAAAATGTGCGGAATTGTTGGGTATTTAGGACAATTAGAAAAAAAAGAAATTATACTAAACGGCTTAAAAGAGCTTGAATATCGTGGATATGATAGTGCTGGTATGGCTGTGTTGGAAAAAGACGAATTGAGTTTTTTTAAAAAAGCTGGAAAATTAGAAAACCTAGCAAATTTTATGAAAAATTTAAACTTTAATGATGAAGGTGTAGCCATAGGTCATACTCGTTGGGCAACTCACGGAAAACCTGATGATACAAATTCTCATCCACATTACGGCGAATATTCTTGCGTAATACATAATGGAATTATAGAAAATTATAAAGAAATAAAAGAAGAACTAAAAACCACACATTTTAATTCGCAAACAGATACAGAAGTAA
>NZ_JACGBA010000065.1:0-511 GCF_020137685.1 Campylobacter sp. RM9331 | reverse complement strand
TCTCACATTATGCCCAGTCTCAAACCTAGTTAACCCAATCTTATCACTTGTAGTTGCCCCAATACTAGCCTTAACTGTCTCATTAGAATATGCACCAATTTGAAATTCTTTGTTTGAAAACGTTCCACTTAGAAGCTTTTGACCATTGAATGATGTAGTATTACCAATATTGTCTAATTCTTCCATAAGTCTAGAAATATCAGCTTGAAGTGAGCGTCTTGTTTCAGTTGTTTGACCATCTTGAGCTGATTGAATAGCTTTATTCTTAATTGTATCAAGTATTTTTATTTGCTCATCCATAGCCTTATCAGCTGTCTGAATTATACCAATAGCATCATTAGCATTCATAATAGCTTGACCAAGAGAACTTGCTTGACTTCTTAAACTATCAGCAATTGCCATACCTGAAGCATCATCAGCAGCAGAGTTAATTCTAAAACCTGAGTTTAACTTATTTAAAGAACTGTCAATTGATCTATTGTTCATAGATGCGTTTGCATGAGCGCTTAGC
>NZ_JACGBA010000064.1:0-516 GCF_020137685.1 Campylobacter sp. RM9331 | reverse complement strand
CCGCCACTCATCTTGCCCCAATAAGTTCTCTCGCCTTCTACTAAAAAATGATTATTTCTTAATACGGCTATTAATATTCCACCACGACTTACATCTCCTTGATTGTTTTTATAATTATCGCCTTTAGCGTCCCATAAAATAGAATAACCTTGAGAAAAACTATCGCTATGCACGGGAAACATATCCATTTTGCCATCACCATCATAATGAAATAGTGTATCAGCACCCTTTATTCTTTGAAAATCTCGTGCATGAATATTCTTATCATTATAATCTTCAAAATCATATCTAGTTTGTAAAATCTTGCCTACACTAAAGGTACTATTATCTATCTCAAACCCACATGGCAAATTGTTAATATCTTCTTTACTAAAAAATTCTTTAGAGTTTAAAAAATCTTCACTTACAACTTGGCTTAAGACTTTATAAGCATTTCCAACGCTTTTTGCTATATCAATTTCCATGAATCTTTTACCTATTATATGAGCTTTATTGTTTTGTTCTACTAAAGATTTT
>NZ_JACGBA010000063.1:0-607 GCF_020137685.1 Campylobacter sp. RM9331 | reverse complement strand
TTAGTGATTGTTTTTTAAAGCTTATTATTTTTACCTTAAATCTAAAAGTTTTTTATATTTTTAATTTTTTTATCTTTTTTATCTATTCACTCTCATTATTATTTGTAATATTTATGAATTGAAAAAGTTTTAAGGTAACTCATTGTATTTTTAGGTGTATTTGTAATAATTTTAAAAATAAAGAATTTAAACTAAGAATTTGATTTTAACTCCAAAAAGAACCAACGCTAGTTAAGTTAGTAAAAATTGGTAAGATTTTGAATGTTTAACATTTAAAATTATGGAATTTGAATTAGGAATTTTGCTTGTAGTTTTAGTTTTAAAATTAAAATTCCTGTTTCAAATTCTTTGGTTTTTTCACTCTTGAGACTATTATTTATAACTAGCAAATGAATTGCTAGTTATAAATAATAATGAGAGTGAATAGGTAAAAAAGATAAAAGAAAATTAAAAATATAAAAAGTTTTTTGGGTCATAAGTAATGATTATTAAAATTAAAAGCTTTTTGAGTGATAGGTAAAGATTATAAAAACATAAAATCTTTAGGATAATAATCACTAAGAAAAATTATAAAAATTAAAAATATTAAAAACTTTTAAGTTTAAGG
>NZ_JACGBA010000062.1:0-631 GCF_020137685.1 Campylobacter sp. RM9331 | reverse complement strand
ACCACAATCATTCTCATACTCATTCTTATGATTTTACTAAGAATAAAAAAGCATTATTATTAAGCTTTATAGTAACTTTTGTAGTAATGTTTGCTGAATTAATTTATGGGTATTTAGCTAATTCTTTAGCATTAATTAGTGATGCACTTCATATGATAACACACGCTTTTGCATTGATAATAAGTTTTATTGCACTAATATTTATTAATAAACAAGATAGTAAAAAAACTTATGGATATTATAGAAGTGAAATAATAGCTGCTTTTATAAATGCTATTATGATAGCTATATTTACTATATTTATTATCTATGAAGCTATTGAAAAACTATTAAACCCAAGTAAAATAGATATAAAGACTATGCTTATAGTATCTTGCTTTGGACTTGTAGCAAATATAATTAGTGCTTTATTATTAATGAAAGCTGATACAAGTAATTTAAATATTAAATCAAGTCTAATTCATATGCTAAGTGATTTACTTAGTTCTGTTGCAATTATTATTGGTGGGATTATTGTTTATTATACTGATTTTTATTTTATTGATTCAATACTAGCTTTAATAATAGCTTTAGTAATTGCTAAGTGGTCTATATCATTATTTAAACAAAGCTTAGATATTTTACTTGAGAG
>NZ_JACGBA010000061.1:0-683 GCF_020137685.1 Campylobacter sp. RM9331 | reverse complement strand
TAACCCCCCCCCAACCACTCTAAACAACACAAACAATACTTTAAATTAAAAACTAAAAAGCAATTAAAATCTCATTCTAAAAACAACCTTCACTATCTACTAAAAACAATTAAAAACACACCATAATAAAACAATCTCAAACATAATCACTAAACATAAAAAGCTATTTTTATTAAAAGAATTTAAAACTTATAAATACTTTATAAAAACATTAATTATATTAACTCTTAAAAATACAACTAATATTTTATTTAATAGTAAAAACATAATTATCACTTATAATTTAAATTACTTATTACTATAAGAGTTATTTTAAAAAGATAATATATATGCTATCAAATAACACACCACTTTAATAAGTATTATAATTTATATAAAAATAGCTTTAAACATAACTACAAGCTAAATAAGTAAAAATAAGTATTTTTAAATAAATTCAAATATCATTAAAAAATAAATATTATTTATAAGTTTTAATCTAAAATAAATACACAAGTAAAACATAAAATCATACTAAAAACTACATATATTAAAAAGATTTAAAAAAACAATTTAAAAGATAGATAAAAAGAATAAAAATGGTGGGCCTAACAAGACTTGAACTTGTGACCTCACCCTTATCAGGGGTGCACTCTAACCAGCTGAGCTATAGGCCCTTAAGAAGTAGAATTATTGTTATCTTA
>NZ_JACGBA010000060.1:0-712 GCF_020137685.1 Campylobacter sp. RM9331 | reverse complement strand
TTTGCTCACTAGTTTGTAAAGTATTTTTAGAATTTGAATTAGTGTTTTCAGCTTTAATATCACTACTTAAAGTAATACTTGTTACTTTATTAGTATTTGTAGTGCTTTGTTTATCTTCTTGTTTTTCTTGTATTTTTTCTGGTTTATTATCTTCGTTAATATTTGCTTTGGTTAAAGAAAAATCATTTACTTTTAAAGGTTCAACTTTAATTACCTTAGTATTTGAAAAGCTTATTTGTTTTCCTGAATCAATTAAAGAAGTTTTATTACCTAATCTAACATCTATTGCACCTTGTAAGCAAGCTAATTTATTTATATTAAGTCCAACTTCTCCTACAAACACTGTTCCTCTAATACCAATTGTTGCTGTATGAGCTTTTAAAGAGAAATTCTTTCTTGCTAATTTTGAGATTTCTCCTGTAATTACCTTAAAGCTTCCTTCACTTACTTCAAGATTTACTTTAGAGTTTTTTCCATCTAATAAGAATTGTTTTATTTCTAAGCTTGTGTTTTTACCTAGAGTAGTAACGGTGTTATCATTAAAGATTATTTGTAATCTTGCATTATTTCCCGTTTTTATAATATCGCTTTCATCAAGTTCTTGATTTAATAAAGCTTTTATTTCATTACCTTTTGAGATAACTACTGCATCACCTCTAATGGCTGATATTTTACCTACGCTTGCATAGGTTAGAGTTATTACACTTAATAA
>NZ_JACGBA010000059.1:0-762 GCF_020137685.1 Campylobacter sp. RM9331 | reverse complement strand
CCATACTATGTAATTTATTATCAGCCCCAACATAATCTCTAGTAGCTTCTACAACTATGTCTTTACCATTAGTTGATGAAAAACTTAATCTTCCGAAGTTAGTCTTAGTATCGTTAGTTAAGCCTATCATTTCTTTTAAGCCTTCTCTATTAGGCTCATTGATACCTTCTTTAACACCTTTTAAAAATTGTATCATAGCGTGAGCTGCTATACCATCTTCTGCTTCTGCTTTATCCATAGTTTTACCTTTAGCTGCATCAACAAATACTTGTAATTTACTTACAGCATTATCTATTAGTTTATTAGCATCTTCTAATTTCAAATTATCTACTTGTAATGCAGTTAATGCATCAGATACTTCTTTAGCAGCACCATTGTTTTGAGCAGCATTAGCTTCAACATTTAAGGCACCTATTGCAGCAGCTTTTAATTTACCTCCAGCTACACCTGTTTCAAATTTAATTGTTCCATCAGTTTGTATTGCTGATTTAGCCTTTAAATATCCATCAGCTGCTAATCTTGCATCTTGTTCATAGTGAGCTGCTTGAATATCATCAAAATTATTTTTTGCATTTAAAACAGAACCTATCGCACCAGTACCAGCCTGCCCTGCAGTAGCATTACCACCTTTCCAAGTTGCAGCTAAACTAAAGTCCGCAGCCACTTCACCATTTTCACCTTTTAAGTCTGCTGCTTTATTTGTATAAAATGTATGTTTATCCGCTACTGCAGCTGCTGTTACTTGACCATCAGCACCAAAAC
>NZ_JACGBA010000058.1:0-769 GCF_020137685.1 Campylobacter sp. RM9331 | reverse complement strand
CATTGATTGGATATTGCCATCTTTATCTACATAATCTCTAGTAGCTTCTACAACTATGTCTTTACCATTAGTTGATGAAAAACTTAATCTTCCGAAGTTAGTTTTATTATCGTTAGTTAAGCCTATCATATCTTTAAGACCAGCTCTATCGCTTTCGTTTAAGCCTTCTTTAGTTCCTTTTAAAAATTGTATCATAGCATGAGCTACTATTGCATCTTCAGCGGCATTTTTATCCATTGTTAAACCCTTACCACCATCTACTAATTTTTGAAGAGCTTTCATAGCGTCATCTATTTTTGAATTAGCTTCGTCTATAGTCATGGTTTGATTATTATTTCTAATAGCTAATAGTGCAGCAGCTGCAGCTTGATTTTCTGGAGTATTTTGTGTAGCATTATTAGCTAAAGCATGCAATGCTCCTTGAGCTTCTGCTTTTAAAGTATTTAGATTTACTTTACCATCAGCAGTAATAGCTTCAGCAGCTGCTTTGCCTTGTCTATATCCATCAGCTGCAATTCTTGCGTCTTGTTCGTAGTGAGCTGCTTGAACTTCTTCAAATGTATTTTTACTATTTAAAATAGAATCCGCAGCACCGGTAATAGCATTTCCTGCTTGTCCTGCTTGTGTTGCACCACCACCTGCCCAAGTTGCAGCTAAGCTTAAATCTCTAGCTACTTGACCACCATCACCAGCAACCCCTTGTGCTGCATTCACATACAATACATGCTTGTCTGGGTTATTTATACCTTGATTAGCCGCAATATCTAAA
>NZ_JACGBA010000057.1:0-774 GCF_020137685.1 Campylobacter sp. RM9331 | reverse complement strand
TTTATTCTTCATAACAGCTTCAACAGCAATGCTAGCCATTAAATCTACTTCATCTGATATTTTATTAGTATTATCAGCTACTACTACATTAGCGCGTGTTAGCTCATCTATACTACTTATTGCTTCATTTATTTGAGATATTGCTTGAGTTTGTTCTTTAATGCTTTCACTCATATCATTTATACCTTGAGTTAATACATTAACACTTGCTTCTATTTCTGTTAGTGATTTTTGAGTGCTTTCAGCTAGCTTTCTTACTTCATCAGCAACTACAGCAAAGCCCCTTCCATGCTCACCTGCTCTTGCAGCTTCTATTGCAGCATTAAGTGCAAGTAGATTAATTTGTTCTGCTATATCTTTAATCATAGTGATTACATTTTTAATATCTTCTCCGTTTTTAATAACTTCGTTTGATTTTTGATTTACTGCATGCATAGATGCACTCATCTCTTCTACTGCTGCTGCACTTTCTTGTAAGCTACTTGCTTGCTTTCTTGCACCTTCGTTTATATCACTAACACTTGTTTTTAGTATTTTAGATTTATCTTGTAGGTTTCTTGCAGTTTCAAGGTTTGTTTTTAACATATCTCTTATTTGCTTACCTAACATATTAGTTGCAAGTTCTACTCTACCTTTAGCATTTTTTATTTCATTTCTAAAGTCGTTTTGGCTATATTCATCAAATATCTTTTCAATTGAGTTTGTATTAGCTCCAACTTTTTCTTCTAAAGTATCAAGCATTTTATTTAAGACATTTTTTAATTCAATTAATTG
>NZ_JACGBA010000056.1:0-943 GCF_020137685.1 Campylobacter sp. RM9331 | reverse complement strand
AAAACTAAAAGCTAATTTTAATAAATCTTCAAAACTCATTATATTAGATTCTTTACTAGGTTTTTCTATACCCATTAATTCTCTTATCTTTTTCATAAATTTTTCTAAAGTTTCCCTTTCTGCTTTGATTTGCTCTGGAGTTAAGACAAGATTATTATTTCCAGCTAAGGCACTTGTGATATTTTTCCCCTCAAAATCACCATCTTTTATAGGACTAAACATTAATTTTGAATATGTATCGTAAGAAGAAAAAGCACTTCTTTCTTTTAAACTCTTATCAAATCTATTAAATTTAACATAATCTTTTAGCCATCTTGGCATACGCTCAACTTCAGCACTTGTAAAGCCATTTTCACCCCTACTAATAAGCTGTGCTCCAAGTGCCATATCAAATGCATGAAAATCTTGCCTACTGATATTTCTATCATAACCGCTAAATTTACCATCATAAGTAGTCTCTGCTTCTATAACTGCTCTTATATCGCTTGATAAAAATCCCATAAGAAGCCCGCCTCTTGTAAATTCTCCCTTTTCGTTTTTATATCTATTCTCAGCAGGGTCAAAATTGCTTATATATAATTTATCTTCTTCTAATATTTCCTTACTACGAAAAACAGTGGTATTTGGCTTAGTTCTATCTTCATTTCTATAATGAAAAAACATACCACCAACATCTTCAGTTTTTTTATCAAAATTAACATTTGAAAACTCATATGGACTTTGCAATATTTTTGTCACTTCAAAAGTTCCTTTTTTGATAACATAACCTTGTGGAAATTGCTTTATATCTTCGGTATTAAAAAATTCTTTAGAGTTTAAAAAATCTTCACTTACAACTTGGCTAAAAAGTGTATAAGCGTTATTAACAGTTTTTGCTATATCAATTTCATAATACTTTCTATATGCTCTTAAAGAATTGTTATTTCTATCTACTAGATTTTTT
>NZ_JACGBA010000055.1:0-971 GCF_020137685.1 Campylobacter sp. RM9331 | reverse complement strand
GCTTAAAAGCAGAAATGCTTTTGTATTAAATAGTATTCATTATGACGGGCAAAAAAAATTAGATACTATTGAAATTACTAATATTCCTGATTTAAGTAAAGCTAAAAAAGTTTTAATCATTGATGATATCGTAGATAGTGGTGAAAGTCTTGATGCAATTCGTAAAAAAATCTTAGAAATTTACCCACATTTAGAAGTTAAACTTGCTGTTATTTTTTATAAGCCAAGTGCTATTATAAAACCTGAATTTTGTGTAAAAGAAGCTAAAGAATGGATTAGTTTCTTTTGGGATTTTGAAGTATGATTTATGAAAATAGTTTTTGCTATATTAAACGCCACGAGAGTTCTATCCCGTGGCTAGAAATCCATGCAAAAGACGAATACAAAGAACTTAGTAATGATGAAGAAATAAGCCTAAAAATTTTTAAAATTGCTATGCTTATAGAAAAAGAAATGATTAATTTTTATAAGCCAACTAAGATTAATCACGCTTCATTTGCTAATTACTTGCCTAAAGCCCATTGGCATATAATGGCTAGATTTAGTGATGATGGATTTTATCCTGAATGTATGTGGGGTAAGCAATTAGGGGATTTAAAAGATTATAGAGCTAGTTTTGATGAATTTTGTGATATTTTAGTAGCTAAGTTAAAGAATTTTAAATAAGTAGAAATCATATTTAATTTTTACTTATTTAAAACATATTACTTTCTTAAATCTTTTAATAAAATCTTATTCTCTGCTGATATTTTTGCACTATAACTTATCTTTTGAAACATCATTGATAAAGTTTCATTATCTAATTTTTTAATTTTTAAAAAATTAAAAGTTTCATCAAAATTATTACTTA
Source organism: Campylobacter sp. RM9331 (assembly GCF_020137685.1). NCBI lineage: Bacteria > Pseudomonadati > Campylobacterota > Epsilonproteobacteria > Campylobacterales > Campylobacteraceae > Campylobacter > Campylobacter sp. RM9331. Next base: position 121 of record NZ_JACGBA010000055.1, on the reverse strand, counting down.
AAAGTTCGGTAAAATACCAAGCTCTAGCCATATTTACATAATATTCTTTACTTTTTATACTAAATATTTTTTCTAATTTTGTGGTATCACTGCTAAAATATCTTATAAAACATAAAATTCC
>NZ_JACGBA010000054.1:0-971 GCF_020137685.1 Campylobacter sp. RM9331 | reverse complement strand
GGGATTTTATGTTTTATAAGATATTTTAGCAGTGATACCACAAAATTAGAAAAAATATTTAGTATAAAAAGTCAAGAATATTATGTAAATATGGCTAGAGCTTGGTATTTTACAGAACTTTTAAGTAATAATTTTGATGAAACTTTTAATTTTTTAAAAATTAAAAAATTAGATAATGAAACTTTATCAATGATGTTTCAAAAAATAAGTTATAGTGCAAAAATATCAGCAGAGAATAAGATTTTATTAAAAGATTTAAGAAAGTAATATGTTTTAAATAAGTAAAAATTAAATATGATTTCTACTTATTTAAAATTCTTTAACTTAGCTACTAAAATATCGCAAAATTCATCAAAACTAGCTCTATAATCTTTTAAATCCCCTAATTGCTTACCCCACATACATTCAGGATAAAATCCATCATCACTAAATCTAGCCATTATATGCCAATGGGCTTTAGGCAAGTAGTTAGCAAATGAAGCGTGATTAATCTTAGTTGGCTTATAAAAACTAATCATTTCTTTTTCTATAAGCATAGCAATTTTAAAAATTTTTAGGCTTGTTTCTTCATCATTACTAAGTTCTTTGTATTCGTCTTTTGCATGGATTTCTAGCCACGGGATAGAACTCTCGTGGCGTTTAATATAGCAAAAACTATTTTCATAAATCATACTTCAAAATCCCAAAAAAAACTAATCCATTCTTTAGCTTCTTTTACACAAAATTCAGGTTTTATAATAGCGCTTGGCTTATAAAAAATAACAGCAAGTTTAACTTCTAAATGTGGGTAAATTTCTAAGATTTTTTTACGAATTGCATCAAGACTTTCACCACTATCTACGATATCATCAATGATTAAAACTTTTTTAGCTTTACTTAAATCAGGAATATTAGTAATTTCAATAGTATCTAATTTTTTTTGCCCATCATAATGAATACTATTTAATACAAAAGCATTTCTGCTTTTAAGT
>NZ_JACGBA010000053.1:0-1010 GCF_020137685.1 Campylobacter sp. RM9331 | reverse complement strand
AAACTATCGCTGTGGATTTTATAATTATCCGGAATACCTGCGGCTTTATTAAAATCACTTGTAAAAAAGCCATCTTTATCAACTCCGTATCCTAATACTTCACCTACCTTTTTATCATCTGCTTTATTGTCTACTTTTTTAATCTCGTTATTTGTTTCTTTTTTGCTTATATTAGTTATTTGATATGTTGAATAAGAATTTATTTTCATAATTATTCCTTTAGGTAGGGTTCTATTAGAACCCTAATGCAAAATTACCATGCCTTCTAGCTGTTTCTGTATAAATATAATTTTTTGCTTGTAAATTTTTTACAGCACTTTCTACCCAAGAATTAATTATGCCTCTAGCTTTACCAGTTGTAAAATCAACAGCTCTTGCATTTAAACTATAACTATAGGCTCTTCCAAATAATTGTGGTGTTTTTGTCTGAGTAAATGCTATTCCAACCACTTCGTTTGGCAATACACCCTTTAACGAATCACTATAAGCATTTTTTTGAAAAATTGTAGGGCTACTACCTGAACTAAAATCAGTATTATATCCTGAAATAGCTTCAAGCATCTTTTCATTATAATCATACTCTACCTTAAAAATTGTTTGTAACATAAATGAATTATTAATAGCAGTTCCTACATATCTAAAAACATACCCGCCATGAACTTTATTCATCTCTTCAGTATTTAAAACTTTAACACCTAATGAATTATCACTTATAGCACCTTTGCTAATATCTGCTAATAAATCATTAGCATTAGCACTTAAGCCTAAAACGGCAACTAAAGATAAAACTTTTAATGTTTTCTTAAACATTATCTCTCCTTTGTTTTAAAATAAAATCTCATAATACTTTAACTAATTTTAAATAAAACTTAATATTAAAAATATTATTAATATTTGTTACTTTTCGTAATATTTTTAAATAATTCATAATTTTAAATTCCTTTAAAATTAATAGAATTTGAAATAGAAATTTAAACTTTTATATCAAATAAACTTATATTTTTTTGGCT
>NZ_JACGBA010000052.1:0-1069 GCF_020137685.1 Campylobacter sp. RM9331 | reverse complement strand
ATTATCTTCGTAAAATTCCAAATCACTCGCCCACTAAACAATCTAACAGCTAAATCAAACGAACTTAGCAGTGGAGATGGAGATTTAACTAAAAAGCTAGATGATAAAGGCAATGATGAAATAGCTCAAGCTTGTAAAGCTATTAATATATTCTTAGAAAAAGTAAGAATTCTAATAGCACAAGCAAAAGATATCTCAAATGAAAACGCTTCAATAGCAAATGAATTAAGCCACACAAGTCTTCAAACAGGTAAGCGTGCAGAAGAAGGTAGCGTAATAGTTACAGAAGTAGCTAATAAAGGAACTAATACTAAAGATAACCTTGATAAAGGCGTAATTGGTGCAGCTAAAGGTAAAGATGAATTAAGTAATGCAAGTAAGTTTATAAAATCAGCAAACGATGCTATTAATTCATTAACTAATCAAATAAATCATAGTGCTGATATAGAAAGTGCTTTAGCTAGTAAGATTGAGCAATTAAGCCGTGATGCTGATAATGTTAAATCTATTTTAGAAATAATTAACGATGTAGCAGACCAGACTAACTTACTTGCATTAAATGCTGCAATTGAAGCTGCAAGAGCAGGAGAGCATGGTAGAGGATTTGCTGTAGTAGCTGATGAAGTAAGAAGTTTAGCTGAGAGAACTCAAAAAAGCCTTAGTGAAATAAATGCAACAATAAGTGTTATAGTTCAAGGCATTAAAGATGCAAGCGAGCAAATGAGCACTAATTCAGCAGAAATTAGTAAATTAACTCAAGTAGCAAGTAATACCCAAGATACAATTAATGAAATGGGTAAAGTAATGAGTGAAGCTGTAAAAATTAGTGAAGCAACTGTAAATGATTATATAAGCACAAGTAAAGATATGAGCGAGATATTAAGTGGAGTAAATAATATGAATACTATCACTAATGAAAACGCAAGAAGTGTAGAAGAAATAGCAGGAGCAGCAAATCATCTAAGTGAGATGACAGAACAACTAAACAAAAAGCTAAATGAATTTAGAACTTGATTTATTAGCTTAAAAATAAACTTATTATTAGGAATTAGTATGCTAGTTCCTAATA
>NZ_JACGBA010000051.1:0-1099 GCF_020137685.1 Campylobacter sp. RM9331 | reverse complement strand
AACTTTTATATTAGCGGGGGGGGGTAATTTAGCTCTTGCTGATACTATTCCAAGCACTGCTAATACATTAGTGCAAAGTAATACTATTAATGTAAGTAATAGTAGCAATAAAAATTATAATGCAGCTGAAACCGATAAAATTATTAATCAAACTGGTGGAACACTAAATATAGGTAATACTACTGCTAAAAATTATACAGATTTAAAAGTAACTTCAACCGGTGGAACTACAAATATCACAAATGCAACCATATCTAATAGTGAATTAGATTTAGATAATCAAGTTATATTTGATAAAGCTAATAACTTAAATAAAGTTAATTTACAAGGTAATAAAAATTCTAGTGGTTTTAATTATCTACTTAAAGATACTGCTAGTGTTACTTTTGATGGTTCAGTAATTAGCGATGTTAAATTAGAAGCTTGGTCAGAAAGTAATACAAATGGTTCTTTAATTATTAAAAATTCATTAATTCATGATAGTCAGCTAGGTCTTGAGAAGATAAATTCAACTAGTAAATTAACACAAAGACCTTATGTTCCAAAATTAATATTAGAAAGTGTTATAGTTGATAAAATTGATGATAATAAAACTTCTAGTATTTTTACTATGGATTTAAATACTAATAATTCTTCTATTATTGGAACAGAGATAAGAATTAAAAATAATGCTGAAATAGATTCTACCTTTATTGATGATAGCTCAATAATTTTACAAAATACATCTAGTATAAGTATTAAAAATAATTCTAACATTAACGCTAATATTAATAGTGTTTCTGTTAATAATAATGCTATTAATACAAATGTTACTTTAGATAATTCAGAAATAAGTGGAAGTATAACTGCGAGTAATTTAACTGCTACAAACGGCTCAATTATAAATAGCAACTCTACTATTAGTGGAACCACAGATATTAAAAATAGCACTATTAAAGCTGGTATTACGAGTAAGAATTTAAATATTACAAATTCAACTGCTAGTGGAACTGCTGATAAAAAATTAGATATAAAATCTACCGGAAATCATATGCAATTAAATGGGGTTACATTTAGCGATGTTGCTCTTAGTTCTGGCAATAATAGAATTGATTTAAAC
>NZ_JACGBA010000050.1:0-1219 GCF_020137685.1 Campylobacter sp. RM9331 | reverse complement strand
AGCTTTTATATTAGCGGGGGGGGGTAATTTAGCTCTTGCTGATACTGCTCTAAACACTACTAATACATTAGCGCAGAGTAATACTATTAATGTAAGTAATAGCAGTAATAAAAATTATAATGCAGCTGAAACTGATAGAATTATTAATCAAACTGGTGGAACACTAAATATAGGTAATAATACTGCGAAAAATTATACAGATTTAAAAGTAACTTCAACCGGTGGAACTACAAATATTAAAAATGCAAGTATTACTAGTGGCAAATTAGACTTGGATAGTAGAGTTGATTTTGATGGAGTGGTTAATTTTATTAAAACTGATTTACAAGGGAACAAGAATTCAAGTAATTTTAATTATCTACTTAAAGATACTGCTAATGTTACTTTTGATGGTTCAATAATTAGCGATGTTAAATTAGAAGCTTGGTCAGAAAATAATACAAATGGTACTTTAATTATTAAAAATTCATTAATTCATGATAGTTCATTAGGACTTGAAAAGATAAATTCATCTAGCAATGTAACACAAAGACCTTATGTTCCAAAATTAACATTAGAAAGTGTTATATTTGACAAAACTAAAGATGAAAAACTACAAGTTGATAAAATATCAAATATTTTTGCTAGAGATTTAAATGTTAATAATTCATCTATTATTGGAACAGAGATAAGAATTAAAAATAATGCTGAAATAGATTCTACCTTTATTGATGAGAGTTTAATAGCTTTACAAAATACTTCTAGTATAAGTATTAAAAATAATTCTAATATCAATGCTGATATTGATAGTGTATCTATTAACAAAGAAGCAATCAACACAAGTCTTAATATAGATGCTTCTCAAATAGTAAATAATAAGATTAATGTAAATAACTTAACTGCAAGCAATGGTTCTAAAATTATTTCAAATATTGCTACTAGTAATAATATTAGTTTGAATAATTCAGAAATAAGTGGAAGTATAAATGTAGGTAATCTAACTGCTACAAATAATTCAATTATAAATAGCAAATCTATTATAAGTGGAACTACAAATATAAGTGATAGCACAATAAAAGCTGATATTTCAAGTAAGAATTTAAATATTACAAATTCAACTGCTAGTGGAACTGCTGATAAAAAATTAGATATACAATCTACCGGAAATCATATGCAATTAACAGGAGTTGCATTTAATGATGTTTCTCTTGGTTCTGGAAATTTTAGAATTGATTTAAAT
>NZ_JACGBA010000049.1:0-1365 GCF_020137685.1 Campylobacter sp. RM9331 | reverse complement strand
GTTATTTTAAATAGTTTTATTGTTAATTTTAAATATATCAATTATTTCAACGTCAATCTTTGATATCTAAACAAGTGATCAAGAGCCATTTAAAACTTTCTTATATATAAGTTTTAAATCATTCACTTCATTATTTTATTTATTTTTTAATTTTTCATAATTAAAAAATAATCATTTAAATTATGGAGAGTTTGATCCTGGCTCAGAGTGAACGCTGGCGGCGTGCCTAACACATGCAAGTCGAACGATGAAGTCTAGCTTGCTAGACGGATTAGTGGCGCACGGGTGAGTAATGTATAGCTAACTTGCCCCTTACAAGAGGACAACACTTAGAAATGAGTGCTAATACTCTATACTCCGCTCTAACATAAGTTAGGGTGGGAAAGTTTTTCGGTAAGGGATAGGGCTATATTGTATCAGCTAGTTGGTAAGGTAATGGCTTACCAAGGCTATGACGCATATCTGGTCTTAGAGGATGATCAGACACACTGGAACTGAGACACGGTCCAGACTCCTACGGGAGGCAGCAGTGGGGAATATTGCTCAATGGGGGAAACCCTGAAGCAGCAACGCCGCGTGGAGGATGACACTTTTCGGAGCGTAAACTCCTTTTTTACAAGAAGAATACTGACTGTATTGTAAGAATAAGCACCGGCTAACTCCGTGCCAGCAGCCGCGGTAATACGGAGGGTGCAAGCGTTACTCGGAATCACTGGGCGTAAAGGGCGCGTAGGCGGAGTAGTAAGTTGGATGTGAAATCTAATGGCTTAACCATTAAACTGCATTCAAAACTGCTATTCTAGAGTAAGGGAGAGGCAGATGGAATTAGTAGTGTAGGGGTAAAATCCGTAGATATTACTAAGAATGCCAATTGCGAAAGCGATCTGCTAGAACTTAACTGACGCTAAGGCGCGAAAGCGTGGGGAGCAAACAGGATTAGATACCCTGGTAGTCCACGCCCTAAACGATGTATGCTAGTTGTTGGAATGCTAGTCATTTCAGTAATGCACCTAACGGATTAAGCATACCGCCTGGGGAGTACGGTCGCAAGATTAAAACTCAAAGGAATAGACGGGGACCCGCACAAGCGGTGGAGCATGTGGTTTAATTCGAAGATACGCGAAGAACCTTACCTGGGCTTGATATCCTAAGAACCTTGTAGAGATACGAGGGTGCTAGCTTGCTAGAACTTAGAGACAGGTGCTGCACGGCTGTCGTCAGCTCGTGTCGTGAGATGTTGGGTTAAGTCCCGCAACGAGCGCAACCCACGTATTTAGTTGCTAACAGTTCGGCTGAGCACTCTAAATAGACTGCCTTCGCAAGGAGGAGGAAGGTGTGGACGACGTCAAGTCATCATGGCCCTTA
>NZ_JACGBA010000048.1:0-1465 GCF_020137685.1 Campylobacter sp. RM9331 | reverse complement strand
GAAGATTGTTTAAGTAAAAAATTAATATTTTTATTTTATTTTTCAGCATTTTTGTTGACTTATTAGAATAAAAAATGTTAATATATTTCCGACAGTTCCCTAAGAGCCTCTTAACAATGCGCAACCCTTAGGGACATTTGAAAGCTGATTATGGATAAAAAAACATATAATAAACCCCACAGAACTTGGCAAGAACAATTAGAATTGTTAAGATCTAAAAATTTAACTATTTTAAATGAAGATTTTGCTTTAGAAAAATTAAGAAATTTAAATTATTACAGATTAAGTGCATATTTTTTACCTTTTTATGATGATAATAAGAATTTTATTAAAAATACTAATTTCACGGATATTATTTATTTGTATGATTTTGATATGGAGCTAAAAGCTCTAGTTTCTAATGCTTTGCAGACAATTGAGCTATATTTTAGAACACAAATTGCATACTACCATACATTATCCTTTGGTGCTACAGGATATTTATGTGAGTTAAATTTTACACAAAATCATAAAAACATTAAAACACACAAAAGCCTTATAGATACGATATTTAAGGAAGTAAAACGCTCTAACGAAAGCTTTATAAAGCATTTTTTAGATAATTATAATGAAATACCATTATGGGCAATTGTAGAAGTAATGTCGTTTGGCACTTTATCTAACTTTTACGCATTATTGCAGACAAACGAGCAAAAGAAAATTTCTGATATTTTTAATATAAATAAATCCATTTTGGTAAATTGGTTACATATAGCAACGCTTGTAAGAAATATTTGCGCACATCATTCAAGATTATGGAATAAAACTCTAGCCGTAGTCTTAAAAATTCCTAGCAAAAATGACTTTTTTCAAAATAAAGATTTAAATAATCAAAAAATTTTTGCATTTTTAAATGTAATAATTTATTTACTACAAACTATAAATCCTAAAAACACCTTTTATAATGACTTAAATACATTACTAAATAAATATCCAAATATAAATCTAAAATCAATGGGTTTAAACGACAATCAATATATTATAAAAATATAAGCAAGCTTTTAAAAATATTAATCAATTTTGTATAACATCTCATCACATCTTAGGGGCGAATGGGTCGCCCCCCGCTTTTGCGGGTCTTTCATCAAAACTTTTCACAAATATTTCACATTTTCACAAGTTTTTCACAAAATCCTAATTCTAATTTCAAATTCCGTGAAATTTCACACTCTAAAATCCTATTCATTTCGGTTAGCTCGTTTAAAAACGAGCTAACACAAGGCTTTTTACGATTTTTTCCTAACAGAAAAAATCACAAAAAGCCACCTATCCCCACATCACAATCACATTTTTAAAAATTTTTTCACATTACCCCTAAAGTTATTTTTTAGCACACCGATATAGTTGTAACTTGATAAGGAAATCAAGACAATTATTTTTTTAAGGAGAAAATTATGGGATTTAGAATTAACACAAACGTGGCGGC
>NZ_JACGBA010000047.1:0-1498 GCF_020137685.1 Campylobacter sp. RM9331 | reverse complement strand
AATAGCTAATAAATCTCTTTCATCTTTGATATTTTGAATATCAAGTTTGCTTAAAATATCTTCCATACTTTCACGAGTGCTAGTGCCTTTTACTTCTATTTTTTCTCTAGGCTTTTCTTCTTCATATTCAGCTTTTATTTTTAGATATTCTTTTTTAAAATCATCTATGCTTATTTTTTCATCTGCAAATAATCTAAAAAGCCTTTCATCATCGCTAAAATTAAATCTTAAATCATCATAATATGTAAAGCTACCACTACTACTATTTATAGGATTTGCTTGCAAAAAGCTTTGCAAATCTTTTTTAATCTCTATATCAGAATGCTTTGCAAAAGCTCTTTGATAAATACTATCTGTCTTATAATCATTTTGAACTTGTAAAAACAAATCAAACATATCATTAGGCTTAGCAATTTGGCTAAGCTCTTTACTTAAATCTATCTTTTTTAAATCTTTATTATTTGTATTAATGAGATTTATTTGATTTAAAGATGAGTTAATTTGCATTTATGTCCTTTTGTTTATAAACTCGGTTTCTAGCATAGATAAAACATAAGCATCATAGCTATCTTTTTGCTCTCTTAGAGATTTTACCAAGTTTGCTAAGTTTTCTTTATACACGTTTAAATCGCTCTTTACTTCAATCGGTTCTCTTTTAATCTCTTTAGTTTCTAGCTCTTTTGCTGCTAAATCCTTAGTAATTGCTAAAAGCCATCTAGGTTTAAATTCTTCTATGCTTAAATCACTATTTAATAAGCTTTCTAGCTCATCATTTAAGGCAATTTGCCCGTTTATTGAATTTGAATTAGTCATAATAAAGCTTAAAAGTTCGCTTAATTCATTTAAACTACTTTTATCATCAAGCCCTAATAGTTTGCCATAAATAGTAACTTCGCCATTCTTACTAACCCCACTAAAACTCTTACCCCAATTATCATGATTATATAAATTAGAAATGCCTTTTAAATCATCAGAGCTTACTGGCTTAGAATTTAAATCTTTATTAGTTTCAGTCCTTATCTCATCTCTTAAAAATATTTGCCTTAAATCCAAAATACTCTGATTGTTATTTATGATTGTCATTTTAACTAAACCCTTTTATCATATAAATTCTCGCCATTTTTATAGGCTAAAAATATAGCTAATAAATCTCTTTCATCTTTAATATTTTGAATATTAATTTTGCTTAAAATATCTTCCATACTTTCACGAGTGCTAGTGCCTTTTACTTCTATGGCTTCAAATGGTTTTTCTTTAGTTTGTTCTTCTTTTTCTTCTTGTTTAATTTCTTCTTTTGTATTTATTGCATTATTTCTTAAATTTTCTTTTTCTTTAACTCTAGCTTGTAATTCTTCAACGCTTGGCATTTTCTTACTATCTATATAACCTAAAGGAAAATCATCAGGCAAACCTAAAGATGGCATATTTAGTGAGTTTAGCGTTCTATCAAGCTCTTTTTTATCAATTTCTACCCAATTTTTCATAAATTCTTTGCTTA
>NZ_JACGBA010000046.1:0-1598 GCF_020137685.1 Campylobacter sp. RM9331 | reverse complement strand
AATTACAAGTTTTCTCATATATATTCCTTACTTATTTTTAATCTCATTAATCTTTTTATTTATATCTGAAATATTTAAAGATTTTTTTAATTCATCTGTTTTTATCTTTAAATCCTCATTTGCTATTTTGCTTTCTATTTGTAATTTAGCCTTACTTGCTTCCGTTTCTAATTTAATAGAAGTCTTATCAAGTTCATTGCTATCAATTTTTAATTTATATTGAGAATTATCAATATCCATAGTTGAATTTACTTGAGGATTTATTCTAGTTATTACATTATTTTTATTATACACTCCTAATAATTTACTATTCTGTAATTCAAATAAAACATCAGTAGTATCATTAATCTTGCTATAACTAGCAAAATACGAATCACTTGGCTTTAACTTAACATAATTATTTTTCGTATCAGCATAATAAAATTCTTGAGCTGGGTTTGTATAAAATTCTGTAAAGAATTTAGTTTTCTCATTATCCCAATCAGCTAATTGCTTTCTATAATTTGAAGAATTAGTAAATTTTAAATTTTCTTTTATATTTAAAATATTTAAATCCAAACTACCATTTTTTGCAGTGTATTCAATTTGTTCTTTATTGACATAAGCAGTAGTTCTATAATGATCCGAAGTTGAATCTACAACAGTAGGAGCTTGAAAATTCATTGTATAGCCGTTGTATTCTAAATCTTCTATATCATATTCACGCATTTGTAAATAATTATGGTTCATAACAAAATATCTTAAATTATAAGCACTATCCCTACCATCTTTTTTAGTTTGCTCTTTTGAATAATAAGTTAAAAGTCCTCTTGATAAATCAAGTTCAGCGGCAGAATTTGTATTTGAGTAATAATTAATAGCTGTTTGATTATTTTTTTCTATATCACTTTTAAAACTATTCCAATCATCTTTTAAAGTTGTAAAATGAGATAAATCTGATTTGCTTAAATCATAATTAATACCAATTAATTGAGCTTTTAATTCATTTTTATTTGCACTAAAACTAGCATAATCTGATGAATATTCTAAATTCTTTTCAGCATTAGGCGTATTAAGACTAGTATTTTGCAAGTTATAATTTTGAGTTTTGATTTCTTTAGTTCCTAAATCAGAAACATTGTAGCTATTGCTAGTAAGAGTATTCTTTTTACCATCTAAAGTATAATAATCAAAAGATTTAACACTCTTATCGTTTTCTAATTTTCTACCATATAAATCAAGTGTCATAGTTCCTAAATTAAGACTTGCTGCACTTTTAGAATTTAAATCTTCTGAATAGTAATAATAACTATTTACATTGTTATTAGCAAAGTATTTATTAGGTATAGAAGGTTCTAATTTAGTCCATTCTTTTTCATCTTTAATCACTGGCACATCAGGTATTGCCACATTATTATCATTTGGCTTATTTTCTGGTGTGCTTGTATTATTATCAGGATTACTTGGCGTATCTGGTGTCGTATTTGGATTACTTGGAATAACTAAATCATCACTAGGTTTATTTGGAGCAATTTCTGGCACATTATCTGTATTTAAAGAATTATCATTTTTTGCAATGATTTCAGTTACTTCTTCTTTAATATCGCTTGCAATATTCA
>NZ_JACGBA010000045.1:0-1835 GCF_020137685.1 Campylobacter sp. RM9331 | reverse complement strand
TTTCTTCTACTAAATCAGGGTCTAATGCTCCAAACACACAATAACTTGCCTTTTCTCCAAGATTTAGATTTTTATCATTTATTGGATTGTAAGTCGGATCGTTTTCTAACTTTTCTTGAGCTAGTTTAAGATATTCTAAACTAGCCTTTCCATCTTCATAATAAGGTTTATTGGCTTGAATATCTAGATTATCATTTTTTTTACTAATTTTAGTTGTTGGATATGTTATATAAGAATTAGCCGTTATTTTCATAATCATCTCCTTTATCATCTATATCAGCAAAATTAACAAAAACTTTAAAAATATAAAACTTATTTAAATTTCTTTTATTTGACTTGGGCGTGGTAAATTTGGCTTTAGTTCTTTTGTAATATTTGGCTTAATTATTAGAGCGTATCCACCTAAACCATCTTTATCCCATACGCTATAAAATTCTTTTTTAGAGCTTAGATATTCGCCAAAGCTTGGGTCATATACTTTCACAAAATCCCCATTAATATTATTTACCACTACAAAATGTGGAAATCTCGGGTCATTTTCAATCTTTACTATAAAAGGCACGAATATTTTTTCAAATATATTACGATTTAATTTATAAGCTTTTGCATTAAAACCTAATTTATTTAACGCATTATTTAATTCATTAAAACTTAGCATATTAGTATTTTTATCTAAAACTTCTAAAATATCTTTTTCACTAAAACGCTTGATATTTGTTAGATTTAGCAATGTCGCTATACTACTTGCCCCACAAGATTCTTCATAACTTTGTCTTACTACGGAGTTATTTTTGATTTGTCTATAAGACTTCACTGCAAACTCGGCATTAAGACAAGTTATAGTTATAAAGATTATTAGAATTTTTGCCATAAGCTAATACCAAACACACTATCAGGAGCAGCTGAACCACCACCAAAACTAGCGTTAAAACTGATACTTGTATCATCATTTATACTATAAGTTGAGCCTACACTATATGTTGGGATACTTCTTAGATTTGTATATTTTACACCATTGATTTTTTGAGCTGCTTGAAAACTCTGTGAAGCTTCTAAATCAAGCGTAATTTTAGGGCTTAATACTATACTAAGATTTGCACCAAAATTATAAGAATTTCCATAATTTATCGCTAGTTTATCAAAAGTCCTAGTATCATTATATGTAAATCCCATATAAATACCCCAAATAGCAGGGTCGCTATATCCTTTTAAGTTTAGCTTAGCTGAATGTGATTTAAAATAAAAACTTTTATTTGTATCAAGTGCTTTTTCTCTTTGTAATAATCCTGCTTGATAAGAAAAACTAAGTATTTTATCACTAAAACTATCAAATCTATAATTAAACCCAAGCCACAAGCTCTCAAATGAATAATGAGTTTCACTCATAGGCTTACCCGTAAAAAAATTACTATATTCATTTCTAGTAGCATTAGCGCCAATTGAAGTTATAAAATCAAGCTTGTTATTAAATGAATATATCAAAGTTTCATTCAAACTAAGCCTTTTATTATCAGTCCAAATCACAGGATCGCCTCCTATTATTAGACTTGGATAACTTGTGTAGATATTAGCATTCCCGCTAGTGATTAAACTAAGACTTGTAATGCTTCTAAGTCCGATTTGTCTTTTAAAAAGACTATCAATAGTAATAGCATCAGAGCCAAATAAAAAGCTTAAAGTAAATGCTATAAAAAATAACTTTTTCAAACTCTTCCTTTCAATTTAAAATATAAAATTTCAAACCCTTTTATCATATAAATTCTCGCCATTTTTATAGGCTAAAAATATAGCTAATAAATCTCTTTCATCTTTAATATTTTGAATATTAATTTTGC
>NZ_JACGBA010000044.1:0-1842 GCF_020137685.1 Campylobacter sp. RM9331 | reverse complement strand
GCGGCGGATTTAACAGGAACTGCTAGTGTAACATTTAAAAATGTTGATGGTATCAACGATGTAACAATAGAACCTGTAAAACTTACAAATGGTAAAGGCGATGTAAGTGCTACTACAGGCCTTGGAGCGTTAGCAGAAGCAATCAATAAAGCTAGTGATAAGACAGGAATTAAAGCTAGTGTAACTGCTCAAAGTGTATTTGAACAACCTATTAAAGCGGGTGAAACTACTTCAAATTTCTCAATTAATGGTGTAAAAATCGGAACAGTAAGCGTTCAAGAAAAAGACGCTAATGGTGCTTTAAGAGCTGCTATTAATGCTGTTAAAGATCAAACAGGGGTAGAAGCTTCTGTAGATACTAAAGGTAGATTAGTACTTGCTAATAGAGATGGTAGAGGTATTAAGGTTGAGGATAATGTGAAAGCTGAAAGACCAGTGGTTGATAATCATAGTCTAGTAACCCAAGGTGCTGTAGGTAAAGAAAATACTAAAAAAGGTGTAGATTTTAATGCAGCTGCAACTTGGACTACAGCAGCAGGAGCAGAAGGTTCTATTCTTGTTAAAGAAAATACTTTTGCAGATGTTAAAAACGCTCATGGAGTGCAAGATAGCTTAATATATCAAGATGGTTTAAACAAAGCAAAAAATGCTTCAATCCCATCAGCTGCTTATAAAACATATAAAGCAGAAGAAAAAGAAGCTTTAGATGCATTTAAAAAAGGTTTAACAGGACAATTAGATACTTTCATACAAGCAAGCGCTGAAGTTGATAATACAGCTAAAGGTTTAAAAGATAAGGCTGCTGCAAATGCTGCTGCTGTTACTTTAAAAGATGCTTTAACAAAAACCGATGATATTGCTGAAATACAAAAAGCATTGGCAACATTTGAAACAGCTGCAGCTACTGAAACTACGGCATTAGGTAACTTGCAAACAAGCGTTCAAACTCTGATTGATAATTATGCTAATTCAGTTAGTCAAGCTGCTAAAAAAATACCTGGCAATTTAGATGGAGTTGATATGTCAAAAGGTATTGGTAAAACAATGGTTGATGCGGCTGCTGACTTAGAAGGTGGAATTGTTGCTGCTGGTGCTGCTGGTGGTGGTACAGCAAATGATTTAAAAACTATTTCTGATTTAGTAGGTGCATTTGAAACCGCTGCAGCTGGTGTAAAAACTGCTGAAGTTGATTTTGCTACGTTAGCTGCTGATAAATTAGGTGCTTTAAATCTTGCAGTAAATACTGCTGGAACTTCAGGGGTAGAAAAAGAAATTACAGATTTATTTAATGATTTAAAAACTCAAAAAACAATAGATGGAGCAAATTCAACTATTGATAAAATAAATCAAAAATTAGACAAGTTAATTGATGCAGCTGATGGTAAAACTATGGATACTAAAGAAGCTCAAGAGGGTATGGTAGCTCACTCATTTAAACAATTCTTTGCTGGTATTAAAGCAGGTTTAAACGAACCAAATAAAGCTGGTATGTCAAGTATCGTTGGTTTAAATACTGATAATGCTACTAATATGGGAAGACTTAGCCTAGTTGCAAACAACGGAAGAGACATTCAAGTAGAAGTTAAAGACGCTAATGGCTTTACTACAAACTCAGCTATTGGCTATGATAAAAATGTTAGCGAAGCAACAGTGAGTTTAAGAGAAACTAATGCTACTATTAACAAAGCTCAAGCAGATGCAATGGGCTTTAATGCTAATGAGTGGCAAGCTGGAGATAATGGAGATAATCAAAACGGCTACGCAGCAGGTGTAATGACACTAAAAGGCGCACAAGCAATGATGAATATTGCTGAAACTGCTCAAAAAGCTCTTGAAGCAATC
>NZ_JACGBA010000043.1:0-1932 GCF_020137685.1 Campylobacter sp. RM9331 | reverse complement strand
GGGGAGTGGGATAATAGAACTAACGAAGTAATTCCTGTTTCAAGAATAGTAGATATGCTTGAAAATCCTGGCAAAGAATATGATTTTAATGGAAAGAAAAAAGTATTTCCTAATATAAAATGTATCTATTGGGCTGGTGGTAATCCAATGCACCATCATCAAGATAGAAATAGACAATTAAAAGCATTTGCTAAGGTTGATAGCTTTATAGTTCAAGATTGTTTTTGGACTGCTAGTGCAAGACATGCTGATTTAGTTCTACCGGCTACTACTGAAATAGAAAGAAATGATATAACTAAAGCACATACAAACAAATATATCTTCGCTATGAAAGAATGTATAAAGCCTATGTATAACTCAAGAAATGATTATGATATTTTTTGTGGAATTATTAAGCATTTTGGTGAAGAAAAATACCAAGCTTTTACAGAGGGTAAAACTGCAAATGAATGGATTAAATACTTTTATGAACAATCAAGAGAAAAAGCAGCAGCAAGTGGCCTATCAATGCCAACCTTTGATGAGTTCTGGGCTAAAGGCTATGTAGAATTTAAAGCTCCTGAAGAAGCTAAGAATTTCGTAAAAATGAAAGATTTTAGAGATGACCCAATTACTAATAGATTAGGAACTCCAAGTGGTAAGATAGAGATATTTTCTAAAAAGATTGATAAGTTTGGCTATGATGATTGTAAAGGCTTAGTTCAATTTTATGAACCAGCTGAATATTTAGGCAATGCTAAAAAATATAAATTAAATCTAATAACTCCACATCCAAAGTATAGATTACACTCACAACTTAATAATACTTTTTTAAGAGATTTTGAAGAAGTAGAAGGAAAAGAAAGCTTATGGATGAATCCAATTGATGCAAAAGCTCGTGGTATTAAAAATGGAGATATAGTTCGTATATTTAATGATAGAGGGGAAATACTAGGTGGTGTTTTAGTAACTGAATATGTTAAACCTGGTGTAATTAGAATGCAAGAAGGCTCTTGGTATAATCCTAATAAAAAAGGCTTATGCTTACACGGAGATGTAAATGTGCTTATAGCTGATATTCCAAGTAGCAAACTTGCTTGTGGTAATCAAGCAACTGCTTTAGTAGAAATAGAAAAATATACTAAAGAAATTCCAGCACTTGATTTATTTAGACAACCAAAGTTTAAAGCATAAATTAAATAAAGCCTAAAAGTATATTTTAGGCTTTAAAAATACTTATTAAGATAAGTAATAAAAACAAATAATAATAAGTATAAAAACATTTATAAGGATAATAAAAAATGAAAAAACTAATATTATTAAGTTTAATTACAAGCTCATTATTAGCTAATAATTATGCTTTAGAAAACACTCCTTTAAGTATTAATAATAAAACAATAGGAACAATTATTATAGGAACTAAGTTTGATATAGTTAAAAATGATAATAATAAAAGCGAGATAAAACTTACAGGCTATCGTCCTAAAGGTGGAAAAGCTATTTATGATACTTTAGGTGTCTTATCAAATAGTGTAAATCTTGATGATGCTAATGCTGTTAAAGTAATAGGAACTAAAGTAGATGATTATGATAATACTTGGGAAGTAGTAGAGATAGTAGCTAGTGTTGATAATACTAAGATTACAAATAAAGATATTATAGAAGATGGTAAGGCGTTATTTGAAGAAAGATGTGGTATATGCCATGCTTTACATGCTTATGATGAGTTTAGTAAAAATGTATGGCCAAGCACAATTAAATCTATGCAAGATAATGCAAGTTTAGATGAGAATGAATACTATCAAGTAGTAAAATACTTACAAAGAGTAGCTCCTGGTGATGATGAGTGAGTATGTTTTAAAAGTGTAAGTAAATACTAAAAAAGATTAAGGAATTTAAAAGTTTGTTTTTAAATTCCTTTTGAGTGTTTTTTAAATATCTTAGTGGTTTATT
>NZ_JACGBA010000042.1:0-1994 GCF_020137685.1 Campylobacter sp. RM9331 | reverse complement strand
GGGTTTTAAAATAACTTTAAGGACTATTAATAGGCTTTTAAATATATAAAAAGTTGCTGCCGAAGTATTTTCATTCATTTATAGAATGTCAAAAGAAATGAAATGATTTTAGATTTATACAAAATCACTCTTAGTATAATTTATTTTAAAAACGAAATTGAATATATTTAAAGGTTTAAGGAATTTAAAAATTTATTTTAAATTCCTTATTTAAACTAGCAATTTTTACACATATTAAAGATTAAATCATCAAATCTTTTCACAAGTCTTACTTGCTCGTCTAATTCTTCACAATTATAAAGCTCTTCGTATAAAGCTAAAATATCTTTAAATATACCTTCTTGCTCTTTTTTAATTGATTTTGCAATGTTTTCTTCTAATGATTTATTTTGTTTTAAATTCTTATTAAGCAAACATCTAATCGCATCATCTTTATAAAGTAATAAATGTATTTGTATAAATAAATTATTTTGCAATCTACCACTATTTTGAGCATTATTAAAGTTATTTTCAGATAATTTTTCATAAGAACTTAAAGTATCAAAAAACTGATTTGTTTTTTCTTGATTTTTATTGCTAATTTCTGAAACTTGATTTGAATATTCTAAACACTTTTTAACACTTTCTTTTAAAGAATTTATATTCAAATTAATAGTATTAGTAGCTTCTTCTGTATTATTTGCTAATTTTCTTACTTCATCAGCAACTACTGCAAATCCACGACCATGCTCTCCTGCTCTTGCTGCTTCAATTGCAGCATTTAATGATAATAATTGAGTTTGGTCTGTAATGTCTTTTACCATTTCAATAATTTTTGATATTTCATTTGTTTTTTCATTTAGACCATTGATTAAATCAGTAAATAAACCTATGTAATTTTGTAATTCATTTGAGCTTTTTGACAATTCTTTTACCATAGTTTGAGTAGTATGCGAATCATCTGCAATTTGCTTTGAAGAATTTAAAATGCTATTTAAATTAGTTTGATTTGTGCTTAAGCCATTTGTTAAAATATCAATTATACCTGAATCATTGTTGTTTTGTTGAACCTTAATACTAAGTTCATTTAAGCGTTGAGTTTCTATACTTTTTGCAATTCCTAAAATAGCACTTACTAAATTATCAGCAGTGCTTTTAAATCTACCTTTTAAACCTACACTATTAATATTTCTATAAGTTGCACCAGAAAAAGCAACCTCAATAGAGCTAGCAACTTCTCTTTGCCACACTTCTATTTGGTCTAACAAATTATTTAAATGATTTGCTAATATTGTGTATTTTTCGCCCTTTATACCAGTAACTCTTGATTCTAAATATCCATTTGAAGTTTGCTCTAAAACTTCTATAATTTTATTTAACGCTTCATCATTATTTTTATTAAATATACTCATTTTAGCCCCTGAATACCTATCATAAATTCGTTATAACCTTTATTTTCTTTTTTCAAAATATCTTCTATAATTTTCCAAGAAGCATCAACCCCTTGAGCTTTCTCAACTTCAAGCATTTTAGCATATAAAGCAATAATAACTTCTTTAGCTTTTTTACCTATTTTTCTTCTAACTGAATAATATCCTATCGTATTACCAGATAAATCATAAGATATACTAATATTGGCAAATACCCAATAATATCCACCATCAAATGTTCTATTTTTTACGAAAGCATAAACTTCTTTTCTTCCTTTTAATTGTTGCCACAAGTATCTAAAAACTGCTTTAGGCATATCTTTATGTCTTACAACATTATGTGGCTTATTTAAAACTTCATTTTCTGTTGAACCTATAATTTTTAAAAAAGATTCATTAGCATAAGTAATATTGCCTTTAATATCTGTTTTGCTAACTATAAAGTCATTATCCAATAGTTCCTTTTCCATTTCTTCCCCAATCATTATAATAAAAAAATAATTTTATAATATCTTCATTATTGTAAAATAGAGATATTATATTTTTGTAAATTTATTATCGTGAAATAAATTTTATTACTCAAAC
>NZ_JACGBA010000041.1:0-2647 GCF_020137685.1 Campylobacter sp. RM9331 | reverse complement strand
AAATCTTATTTCATATATTGTATTAGACTTAATCCATTCGTATATGATTTGCTCTACCTTATCAAGATTACTATCAAAACACTTAGGTCTTATAGTATCGCAACTACACCAGTTATCTATGATTTTTAATATTATTTTTAAATTCTTAACCACTAAATCATAATCATCTAACTCATTTAATACGTGTATGTAAAGTTGCATTTCATCAAAACTTTTAAAATTAGTATTTAATAAATAATCATTTAAATCATACTTTTTAATTATAGTTTTTGCATACCTTTTAAGCTTATTGTTTCTAACTCCTATTATTTTATAGTTAGTAAATACTGATTTTTTGCAATAACTTTTATATATTTTATCTATATGTTTTTGTAAATATTCTTTAATTTTCATTATAGCTCTTTCGTTTTGTTTAAAAAAATAATCTTACTATAAATACTTTTACTAAGTATTAACCTAGCTTCTTTAAAATCATCGCAACTTAGACTAGTTTTTTACTCCTTGAGAGACTTAAACCCCTTGAGAAATCAAGGGGTTTTCCTTTTTTAAGAATAATTCAAATTACATTTTTTTAAAAATTTATATAACTTTAAGCTTAATTTTCAAAATTTATGCTACTATTCCCTTACATTTTTACAAAAAAAGGAGAAAAAATGAAATTAGTTAAATTAAGTTTAGCAGCAGTTGTTGCTGCAGGTTCGTTCTCATTCGCGAACGCAGTTGCTTTAGATGAAGCTATTCAAAATGTAGACCTATCAGGAATGTTAAGATATAGATACGATACAAATTCTGAAAAAATAAAAAACAATTCAGTTACTACAAAAATAGATAGATCTAAAGATAATGGTCACAACTATAAAGCTCAATTAAAATTTGGTGCTGATATAGCTGATAATTTTAAAGCTACAGCATTATTCCAATATGAAAACGCTGATAAGTCTTTTGGAAATGATGCGTATTTAAACGATAAAGAAACTTTTGCTGTAAGAGATGCTTACTTAACTTACACAAACTTTGATACTTCATTTATGTTCGGTAGAATGGAAATCGGCTCAATTTGGACTGATGATTTACTAGGAACAGGATTAAAAATAGTAAATAATAGCATTGAAAATGTAACTTTAGCAGCTTATGCATTTGATAATTATAACAATGATGAAGATTTAAGTAAAGTTTTATTTGTTAAAGATGAAAAAGGTAATGAATACGCTACAAGCAAAAACCTTTATGGTATAGCAGCAATTGCTAATTTTGACCCAGTAGCAGCTCAACTATGGGTTTCAAATATGGCTAGTTGGGGCACATTCTATGCAGTAGATTTCAATGTTGCTCTAGGTGACAAAGATGATTTCGCATACAATATTCACGCTCAATACGCAGGCAATAGCCTTAAAAAAGATAGAAAAGAAAGTTTAAGTGCTGCAAATGGTAACTTCTATGCAGTAGAAGCTGGTTTTGATGCATTCGGCTTAGATTTCAATGTAGGTTATGCTGGTTATGGTAAGAAAGACAAAGCTACAATTAATAGTGTAGAAGATAGTGGTCAATTAATCAACTACGGTGAAATAGTAATGGATGGATACCAAGGTGATAAAGGTAAAAAAGATTTCGTATTCGGAACAATTGGCTATACATTTGAAGATGTAAGATTTGGTGTTGATATTATTAGCGGAACAAATAAAGTTGAAGGTGCTGAAAAAGAAAAATTATTTGAAGTTAAACCACAACTATCTTATAAATATAGCGACAAACTAAACTTCTCAGCATTCTATGCTTATGGAACATCAAAACAAGCTGATGAAAAAACAACTGATAAACTAATCAGATTCCAAGCTAAATATACATTTTAATTAATTGCTAGGCTTTAAGCCTAGCTTTTTAAAGACTTAGAATGAAAAAAATTTTATTATTTTTATGTATTACAAATTCTATAAGTGCAGTTACTACAGATGATTTATTAAATTATACTTTTAGTGATAATTTAGATATTAATTTAGGTAAAGAACTTTTTATAAATATTCATAAATGCAATTCTTGTCATGGAGATTTAGGAGATAAATCAAGCACTACATTTAAATCCTTAAACACTTATTCAGCATCTACTTTAAAATCAATGTTAAAATCTTACAAAAACGATAAAGATTTTGGAGGCAAAACAAGATTTGTTATGCAAAGATATGCAAATAAATTATCAAATAAGGATATTGATAATATTATAGCTTATATAAAAGGTAAAGATAATTTAGAATTACCTAATTCAAAAAATATTGAACCTGCTAAAAAAACTAAAGATAATTTATATTTGGAATAAAATCTAAATATAAATTCCTATTTTAAAACTTAGATATTTTATTATAATTTAGCTATATAACTTAATAATCTTATAAAATATGTAATGCCATTGAGTTATGCTAAACATATAAAATTAACTTATCTAAAATATTTTATATAAATAATTCAAATAATGTTTTTTATATTATTCAAAATTATTATTTATTTTCTTACTAAATTTCAAATTTCTCAAACCTAACTCTCACTACATAACCACCAAAACTACAAACTATCTTCACTAATTTTAGTTTTTAATGTTTTTAAATTGTATTTTTTAAATTCTCCCAACTTTCCCTACTTTTCCAAATAATTTTCA
>NZ_JACGBA010000040.1:0-2747 GCF_020137685.1 Campylobacter sp. RM9331 | reverse complement strand
AAAAGATTAAGCGAAGAAGATTGTTATAAGTTATACGATTTAGATTTGCAAGTCTTAGGATTTTACGCTAATAAAAAGAGATTAAAACTTCACGGAAAAAAAGTTTATTTTAATTGTAATCGTCACATAAATCCTACAAATATGTGCGTTGATACTTGTGCTTTTTGTGCATTTTCAGCTCATAGGCACAATCCAAATCCATATCATCTAACACACGAAGAAATCTTAAAAATAGTTGATGATACCGTTACTCGTGGGACAAAAGAAATACACATTGTTTCAGCTCACAATAAAAAAGGTGGTTGGGAATGGTATTTTGAGATTTTTAGAAAAATTAAAGATAAATACCCACATTTACATATTAAAGCAATGACAGCTGCTGAAATTAATTTTATTGCAAAGAGTTTTTTTGATGGAGATTATTCTGCAGTAATTGACAAAATGCTTGAATATGGAGTTGATTCTATGCCGGGTGGCGGTGCTGAAATTTTTGATGAAAAAGTTAGAAATGAGCTTTGTGCTAGCAAAGTTAGTTCTGATAATTGGCTTAAGATTCATGGGCTATGGCATCAAAAAGGAAAACAAAGTAATGCAACTATGCTTTTTGGACACATTGAAAGTCGTGAGAACAGAATTGACCATATGCTAAGACTAAGAAAACAACAAGATATTAGCAAAGGATTTAATGCTTTTATTCCGTTAGTATGGCAAAAAGACAATTCGTTTTTAAAGGATTTAAAACCGCTTGGAAGTATAGAAATTCTAAAAACTATTGCAATAGCAAGGCTTGTTTTAGACAATATTTCTCATATTAAAGCTTATTGGGCGACTTTAGGATTAAACCTTGCAATGGTGGCTCAAGAATACGGAGCAAATGACCTTGATGGAACAATAGAAAAAGAAAATATCCAAAGTGCAGGTGGTGCAAAAAGTGCGAATGGCATTACGCTACAAGACTTCATAGACAATATCAAAACATCAAATTTAATTCCAATAGAAAGAGATAGTTTATACAATGAGATTAAGGAATATTGATTGAATTCTTTATATGTTTTTAGCTCCATTTTAAAAACATCATTCAAACTCATTATGCAATTAATATATGATTGCAAAAAATATACTTTCAAACAATTTAATCTAATAATTTCTTACTACAAACAAAAGGATACTGCTATGAGCTAGAATTTTTAATCTTATTGTGTTTAATCTTAGGTGCTTTACGCTAAATATTTTTTTATAAGGGAAAAAAATGGACTTTTTTAAGTTAAAAGAAAACAATACAAGTGTTAAAAATGAGTTTAATGGTGCTTTAGCAACATTTTTATCAATGCTTTATATTATTCCAACTAATGCTTTTATAGTAAGCAATACAGGGCTTAGTGTAGAAGCTTTAATGTTAGCAACTGCTTTAGTAACTATAATAGCAACTGCATTTACAGGACTTTTTGCAAATTCTCCAATAGCAATGAGTACAGGTATGGGGCTTAATGTATTTTTTACATTTTCAATGTGCAAAGGTCAAGGAATTCCTGTTGAAACTGCTTTAGGTGCTGTTTTTATAAGTGGTTTTATATTTTTAGTTCTTTCTTTTACAAATTTTCGTATTTTTATTTTAAAAAGCATTCCTGAAGATTTTCGCCGTGCTATAAGTGCTGGTATTGGGTGCTTTCTAGCGTTTATGGGGATGAATCAGGCTCATATTGTTACGGCTGATCCTGTAACTCTTTTAAAAATAGGTAATTTTGCAGACCCTAATGTGTTATTTTGTTTATTTGTATTATTTTTAATTGTTTGTTTTTGGGCTTGGAAGATTAAAGCAGGCTTTATTTTAGCGGTTTTAATAGGTAGTATTATCGCTTGGACTTTTGGAATAGGTGGAGCAAAATTACCAAGTGAATTTGTGGCAATTCCAAATTTTAGTGAAAAAGATGGGCTTATGAGTATTTTTGCAAAACTTGATATTATGAGTGCTTTAAGTTTATCGGTATTACCTGCAGTAATGACACTTTTTGTAACTCAATTATTTGATAGTATAGGCACGATTACTGGTGCTGGAATTAGGGGCGGAATATTTAAAAATAAGACAAAATCAGACGGAACTCTTGATGATAGTGGAGATAAAAAATTAGGTAAAACTATGATAGCTGATGCGGCAGGAACTTGTATCGGAGCAGTTATTGGCACATCAACTGCAACTGCATTTGTAGAAAGTAGTGCTGGTATAGAAAGTGGTGCTAGAACAGGACTTAGCAATATATTTTTAGCGGGAATGTTTTGTCTTTGCATATTCTTTTTACCATTTTTCCAAGCAATTCCTGTTAATGCTATTTATCCTATCTTGATAATGGTTGGAATTTTAATGTTTATGGAAGTTAGCAATATTGATTTTAAAGACCCTGCAAATAGTGTTGCTACATTTTTTACAGTAATTATGATGCCATTTACTTACTCAATTACTACAGGTATTGCTTTTGGATTTATTTCTTATGTATTAGTTAGATTATTAAGAAAAGAATTTAATAAGCTAAGTAGTGGTATAATCGTTATCTCTATTATTTGTATGGCAGTGTTCTTGCTACAATTTATGAAATTTAATTAAAAGGTAAAACTATGTATAAATATACTTACGATG
Organism: Campylobacter sp. RM9331; assembly: GCF_020137685.1. NCBI lineage: Bacteria > Pseudomonadati > Campylobacterota > Epsilonproteobacteria > Campylobacterales > Campylobacteraceae > Campylobacter > Campylobacter sp. RM9331. The sequence continues at coordinate 115 of NZ_JACGBA010000040.1, read as the reverse complement.
AATTTAAAAATGACTTTGAGCCGTTTGCAAAACGCATTCAAGATGAGTTCAACCCAGACGCTTTTGTAGGTGTTGCTCGTGGTGGTCTTACACTTACTCACGCATTATCAACTGC
>NZ_JACGBA010000039.1:0-2798 GCF_020137685.1 Campylobacter sp. RM9331 | reverse complement strand
CGGTGGTCGTGGGATTAAAGAAGTCTGGAATGAAGATGAATTAATACCTGCATTTAATACTTGCAAAAGAGAAGCTAAAGCATATTTTAATAATGATGATGTCTTTATGGAAAAACTCATAGAAAATCCACGCCACATAGAATTTCAAATATTAGGCGATAATTATGGCAATATAATTCATTTATGCGAAAGAGATTGTTCTATTCAAAGACGCCATCAAAAAATAATAGAAATCGCACCTTGTCCATCAATAAGCGAGCATTTAAGAAAAAGTATGGGAGCTACTGCAGTAGCAGCTGCAAAAGCGGCTGGATATACTAATGCAGGAACGGTTGAGTTTTTGTTAGATGATTACAATAGATTTTATTTTATGGAGATGAATACTAGAATACAAGTTGAACACGGCGTTACAGAAGAGATAACAGGGGTTGATTTAATAGTAAGGCAATTAAGATATGCAGCAGGACAAATTCAAGAATTAGAACAAAGTGATATTAAATCAAATGGTTTTGCTATTGAAGCTAGAATTACTGCAGAAGATGCTAATAAGAATTTCATACCAACACCAGGAATGGTTACAGAATATTATCCTGCTTTAGGACCTTCAGTTAGGGTTGATAGCCATCTTTATAAAGGTTATAAAATCCCGCCATTTTATGACTCTTTAGTCGCAAAATTAGTTGTAAAAGCGTCTAGTTATGATTTAGCGGTAAATAAATTAGAAAGAGCTTTAGAAGAATTTACAATAGAAGGCGTAAAAACAACAATTTCATTTTTAAAAACTATTGCAAAAAGTAAAGAATTTAGAAAAGGTATTTTTGATACGAGTTATATAAAAACAAATTTAGAAAAAATTCTAAGCAATATTGATGATAAAAATAAAAAAGATAAAGATGAAATAATCGCTTCAATTTGTGTGGCATTAAAAGATAAATTAAATTAAAGGAGAGAAAAATGGCTAAAAAATATATAGATATTATGGATACAAGTTTTCGTGATGGCTTTCAATCAGTTTATGGAGCTAGAGTTTTAATGAATGATTTTTTCCCAGCATTACAAGCTGCAAAAGAAGCTGGGATAAGGCATTTTGAATTTGGTGGAGGGGCAAGATTTCAAAGCCTTTATTTTTATACAAACGAAGATGCATTTACTATGATGGATAAATTCCGTGAAATTGTAGGAGATGGTATTAATCTTCAAACCCTTGCTCGTGGAGTAAATACCGTTACACTTGATACTGGTAGTCGTGAAATAATAGATTTACACGCAAAATTATTCGCAAAACACGGAACTACTACGATTAGAAATTTTGACGCTTTAAATGATGTTGAGAATTTAAAATATAGTGGCGAAAGAATAGTGCATTATGGTTTAAAACACGAAATTGTAATAACTATGATGGATTTACCAATAGGTTGCAAAGGCGCTCACGATACTAAGTTTTATGAAAAAACCCTAAAAGAAATTTTAAAAGCTAATATCCCATTTCATAGCATTTGTTTTAAAGACGCATCAGGGACAAGTAATCCACAAAAAGTATATGAAACAATAAAAATGGCTAGAAAACTTCTACCTGCAAATACTCATATTAAACTTCATACTCACGAAAGTGCAGGTGTTAGTGTAGCTTGTTATTTAGCAGCACTTGAAGCTGGTGTTGATGGAATTGACCTTGCAGCAGCTCCTGTTAGTGGTGGAACAAGTCAGCCTGATATTCTTACAATGTTACACGCTGTAAAAGGTAAAAATTATGATTTAGGTGGGCTTGAAGTTGAAAAAATCTTAAAATATGAAGAAGTATTTAAAGATTGTATGAAAGATTATTTTATGCCACCTGAAGCTATACAAGTTAGTCCATTAATACCGATTTCACCTATGCCAGGTGGAGCATTAACAGCGAATACTCAAATGATGAGAGATAATAATGTATTAGATAAATTCCCTGATACTATAAAAGCGATGAGCGAAGTGGTAAAAAAAGGTGGCTTTGGAACTAGCGTAACTCCTGTTAGTCAATTTTATTTCCAACAAGCATTTAATAATGTAATGTTTGGCGAATGGAAAAAAATTGCAGAAGGCTATGGCAAAATGGTTTTAGGCTATTTTGGAAAAACCCCTGTAGCACCAGATCCAAAAATAGTAAAACTTGCAAGTGAGCAATTAAATCTAAAACCAACAAAAGAAAAAGCAATAGATTTAGCCGACCTTGATGAAACCAAATCACTTAAATACATTGAAAAAATACTTAAAAAAGAAGGTATTTTAGTAACTGATGAAAATCTATTCATAGTTGCAGCTTGTAAAGAAAAAGGATTAGCATTTTTAAAAGGTGAAGCAAAAGTCAATGTTAGAAAAATTTCTCAAAATACTAAATCAAATTCTAACAATCTTTATTCAGTGCAAGTCAATGATAAAACCTATGATGTAGAAATTGAAAAAGACAAAATTTTAGTAAATGGCAATAGCTACGAAGTAAAAGTAAAAGAAAAAGAAAATACTTCAAAAATTATTGAAAAACAAGAAATTTCACAATCAATAGCTAATGATAAAAGCATTTTAGCCTCAATGTCAGGAAATGTGTTTAAAGTGCTTGTAAAAGCAGGAGATAAAGTAAAAGCAGGACAAGAATTATTTATTCTTGAAGCTATGAAAATGGAAGTTTCAATTGAAGCAACGAGTGATGGAATAATAGATAAAATATTTGTAAAACAAGGAGATAATGTAGAAGCTATGCAAATTTTAGCTAGTTTAAAATAAATTTTAGAATCTGTTTTGACAGATTCTAATATATCTTTAAG
>NZ_JACGBA010000038.1:0-3796 GCF_020137685.1 Campylobacter sp. RM9331 | reverse complement strand
TTAATGGCGTATAAAGATAATAAGAATTTGTATGATAAAAGAATTTGAATAAATCAAATTCTTTTTATTTTTAAAATATAAATCCACCACCTTGAACCGGTGTTATATCTTTTACATCTTTTCCATTTGCATCATTGCTTGTAGAGTTATTGCCAATATTTTTAAATCTACAAATATCGCCTTTATTTGCATTACCTTCTAATATTTTTGCATAGCTTGTTTTAGCATTTGCATTAGTTACTTGCACTAAAGCACTAAAAATTTCTTCGTAGCCGTTTAGCTCTTTTGTGTAACTATCATAGATTTTATCGCCTTTTTTATAGCATTCTAGTTGTGTATTTATAGGTAGGCTTTGAGTAAAAACTGCTTGATTATTGCTGATTTTTTCTATTTTTGGCGGATAAATAGCAGCTTGAGTGTTTAATACAATAGTGCTTGCAATATTGTTTAAAATGCTATCATAATCTTTAGATTTTATATCAAGGCTTATGCTATCAGCAAATCTTATTTGTCTAGTTGCAAATGTAATAACTTGATAATTTATACTAACACTTACTTTAGAACTACTACCACTGCCAATAATTGAGTAATTTTTATTAATTGTATTAACATCGCTTATGGTGTAAAGCAATATATAATCAGTGCCTAGATTTTGACCTAATTTTAAGGCTTCATCTTTATTTGCGTCATTTAAAATTATATCTCTTTCAACAGCTAATGCTTCTCCTGCTTGTCTATCCAATAAATCAAATTTACGAGTTTTGTGGATATTGCTTTCTATTTTAAACCTTAAATCTCTTAATATTTGTTCGCTATCTCTTCCTAATAAAGAAAAATTATTCGGACTTAGAGCAGGTGCTACGATGATTTTTCTTCTATCGTTTTTCATTCCGGCTAGTTCGTATTTTTTTGAAACTGCTGTTTTTTGAATACTTACGACTACTCTAAATCCATCTTCTGTTTTTGTATTTTCTATAACTTCAAAAGAGCTAAAGCGACCATTTGTTGCTTTGCTAATTTTTTGATTAAATAAAGCATTAATGTTTGTTCCGTCTGCACTTGATTCTAATTGTGTTTGACTAAAAGAATTACTAGCTTTAATATATGCACCATTTAGCTTAGTAACAGCTTGTGCTAATGCATTATCAACGGCTTCGCTATAAGTAATGCCGTAGCCTTCTCCGGTAGCAGTTTTTGTGCTAGTTGTAGTTACTACTTTAGCATTTAGGCTTACTAAAAATAAGCCTAAAAAAATAATTAATATCTTTTTCATAATTTAATCCTAGAAATCATCAACTTCTACATTTTTAGAGCGAATTACTTTTGAAGTATTTGTTGGTGGTGTTATTGCTTGTGTAGGTTTTAAACCACTTTTTGATTCATGAACGCTTGCAGGCGAATAATATACCATCACTCCTGTTACACCTTGCTCACCTTTTGTTTTTCTCCAATTATTTACAATTTTTGTGCCAATTAGTTTCATACTTGCACTAGCACTCATATTTTCTTGGAATACTGTTGAAATAGCATTTTCTTCTACTAAACCACCTGTTTGCTCATCAATGCCATCTTTGCTCTTAACTTCAACTGCTACTTTTTCCATAGCTCTTTGAACTGTTCTTTCTCTTTCTTTTGTGCTAATTTGAGTTCCTATAAACATAGCTAGATTTTGCTCTGCTTTCATTTGTGCAACTTTAATAGCGTTTTCAGCTTTTCTATCTGCAAATTTACCTTTATTTTCATAGTTTTTCATACCATAAGAAATTAATGCTGGTTGGCAATTTTCATCATAGAAAAATGTAAGCCCTAATTTTGAAAGTGGGGTTTTAATACTATTTGCTAATTCTCTTGCATTTTTGCATTGTTCTTTTTTAGCTGTTGGTTTTGCTAAATATCCACCTTTTAAAGCTTCTGCTAATTCTATTGATTTAGGTGATATATAAGCTACTAGACCAACTTGGTCATAGCCATTTTTACCTTTTACAATATAATTTTCATAAGGAATTAAACCATTTACAGCACCAAATGCTGTTTTAAGCGATTCTGTTTTAAAATCTTGAGAGTTTTTGATTTTTTCAGCTTTATAAATTAACTCTTGTTCTTTTATAGCATCATCTCCTACGATTTTTTTAATTAGTGCATTTATAATGTTTTCTGCTGTTCTGTTTTTTTCTTTTTGACTTTTAATTTCTTGCTCTATTAATTTATCAATATCAGCATCACTTAAATCATCGCCATAACCACTTAAAATAGCTTTTGTTTGATAAATGCCGTATTTTTCCATAACGATTTTTGCTTTTAATCTTAAAAATGCTTCACTATAAGCACTTGCTAAATAATCATAGTATTTTGGGTCTTCTCTAAATACAGGAATTGGAATAGCAGGAGAAATGAAAGCTTCTCTTCCACTTGCTTTATCTTCTATTTGTTCTGCTACTTCACTCATCATTCTTAAAATATCATTTTCATCATCAACAAAGCCATTGTTTTCATCGCTAATTGGCAACACTTCATCAACTGAAGGTTTTATATTTTGACTTACAACACTTTCTTCTTTTGGTGTTGTTACTTCATTAACTACTTCTTGATTTTTAGTTTCTTCTGCAAATGCTCCAATACTTAAAATACCTGCTAATACAGAACTTAACAATACTTTTTTTACCATGCTACACTCCTATTTGAACCAAGTTTATTAATTTTTATTTCATCTTCCCAAATTGCTAAGCCATTATCAAGATTTGTAACCGTCATTTGGAAATAATAATCAACTCTTTGAGAATCACTAAAAGTTCCTTTAATTCTAGTATTTCTTTGAATTATTTTACCGCTTAAAGACCTATTTGCACTTAATATTGTGCCTTTTTTAGCGATTGTTTTTTGATTAAATTCGTCATTATCTCTTAATTCTCTTGTAGCGTGGGTCATATTATCCTCAGCCCCATTAGCTCCAATTGCTGTTGTTACATAAACACGACCAGAATTAAGTAAAGCAATTCTTATTTTTTTAGTAAGAATATCTGTATCAAAATGTTGCATTGTATCATTAGTAATCCTACTCATTACAAGAATATGGCGTTCGTTTGGATTTGAAGTAGCAAAAACAGGGCTTGCTAACATAGAATTAATCAAATCTCTTGCCGCATTTTGTAAATCTATATCATCAATACCTAGTGAAACAGGCTGATTTTTGCCATTATTTACTTCATCAACGACATAACTTGGTGCAGCTGCACAAGCTCCTAAACTTAGTGCTAAAGCCAGTGTGTAGTATTTTTTCATTTTGTCTCCTTAATTAAATTTGTTAATTTTTATTTTGTAATTATGTGCGTTTGCTGGAGCACCTAATTTTATATATTTTGTTTCTTTTGGTTGTAGTGTTAGCTCTTTTTTAGCTAAACCTAAATTATCAACATGCATACCATTATCATAAAACCAATCTTGTGAGTATTTAAGATTTAGTTCATTATTGCTTATATTAGTAAGTTCAATACTAATTATTAGGTTATTAAAATCATTATTGCTTCTTTCTTCGCATTTTAGAATTTTATTTAAATCTTCATCTAAATAGCTTACATTAAAGCATTGATTGTTTTTGATTACATTTGCATTGTTAGCACACGAACATAAAAATACAGCAAAAGCTGTTAAGATATATTTTTTCATTTTTTTACCTTTCTTCAAATATTGTTATATATTCAGTTCCTATTGTAGGAATTTTTACAAGTATTACATAATGTTTATTTATATCTAATTCTTGTGAAAATAGTGTTTGAGAATTTGGACTTGCAATATTTAT
>NZ_JACGBA010000037.1:0-3813 GCF_020137685.1 Campylobacter sp. RM9331 | reverse complement strand
CTTGTAAAAAATATAATATAAAAGCTGACTTTATAAGTCCTATTTCTTTTGTTCCTATTGTTGAGAGTATGGATTATTCTAAAGCGAGTGAAGATTTTGCAAATTATTTTAATAAAAATAATTATGATTATATTCTTTATGCTTGTACTCATTATCCATTTTTAGAGCAAGAATTTAAAACTTATTTTCCTAAAGCCACATTGATTGATCCAGCAAAAATTTTAGCACAAACTATGCAAGATGAATTTTTTAATAAAGATTTTAAATCAGAAATTATAATTGATTTTAGAGCTAGTAAAGATACTAAGATATTAAAAGATTTTTATGAAAGGATTAAAAATGTATGAGATTTTAGTAAGACCTTGTGGAGATTACGCTACAAATTGTTATATTGTAAAGCACGAATTAGGAGATATTGTAATAGACCCAGGCAAAGGTGCTTTAAGTTTTATTAAAGAAAACTCAAGCAAAGTTCTAGCAATTTTAAACACTCACGGACACCACGACCACATATGGGACAATAAATTAGTAGCACAAGAATTTAATGCTCCTTTATACACCCCAAAAGATGATATATTTATGTTAAAAAATCCTTTTTATGGTTTTTTGCCAAGCGATGATATAGCAATAGCTGTTGAAGACAAAGAAGAATTAGTGTTTAATGGTTTAAAATTTACTTTTCATCATTTTGCAGGTCATACTCCAGGTTGTTCTATGATTGAATTTGATGATGTTTATTTTAGTGGGGATTTTTTATTTGAAAGAAGTATAGGCAGATGGGATTTTGAGTTCTCAAATGCTGATGATATGGTAAATAGTCTTGAAAAAGCAAAGAATTTAAAAGATGATTTTTATTTACTACCAGGTCATGGAAATCAAACAAAAGTTAGTTTAGAAAAACCACATTTTGATTCTTGGATAAGATACATTAAGCAATGTTAATAATAGAATTAATTTTAGTATTTTTTGGTTTGATGGCTTGGTTTTTTCAAAAAGCATCACCAAAAAATGAAAAAATAGAAAGACTTAGTAGAAAATGTCCTTGCACGAGGATGGCTAATACTGGGCTTTTAACTAAAATATTTCTTTATTCAGCCATTGGTATAATTATAATTAATGCTTCAATGTTAGACTATGTGGGTTTTAATAAAGATAATATCTCTCAATTTATAATAGCCTTAGTGCTTGTATTTTTGGGGTATAAAGTAAGAAAGGATGAATATGATAGAAATTAAAAAACCAGCAGAAATAGAAAAATTAAGAGTAGCTAATAAAATGGTTGCAAAAACGCTAGATTATCTTGAAACTTTAATAAAACCAGGAATTTCTTTAAAAGAATTAGATAAAGCTGCAGAAGATTATATCTTAAGTCTTGGTGCAAAACCAGCTTTTAAAGGGCTTTATGGTTTTCCAGGTGCAATTTGTGTTAGTCTTAATGAAACTTGCATTCATGGAATTCCTGATGATAGAGTTTTAAAAGAAGGCGATATTGTAAGCTGTGATGTTGGAACTTTCATAGATGGATATTATGGCGACGCTGCTAGGACTTATGGTGTTGGCAAAATCTCTAAAAAAGATGAAGAATTAATTGCTTGTAGCAAGGATTGTTTGCTAAATGCAATAAGTAATATTAAAGATGGTATGAGATTTAAAGAGCTTAGCAAGATTTTAGAAGACTTTATTCGCTCTCGTGGTTTTGTTCCACTAGAAGGATTTTGCGGACACGGCATTGGTAGAAAACCACACGCAGAGCCTGAAATACCAAACTATCTACACCCAAATGATAGTATTAAAAATGGTCCAAAGATTAAAAATGGAATGGTATTTTGTATAGAGCCTATGATTTGTCAAAAAGATGGAAGACCTAAAAATCTAAAAGGTATGTGGGAAACTGCTTCAGCAGATGGATTAAATACTGCTCATTATGAACACTGCGTAGCTATTGTAAATGGAAGAGCTGAGATTTTATCAATTAATGAGTAAATTATGGATGCGAAAATAATTAAATCTAAATTAGATTTTAGCAGTGTTTTGTATTTTGTATTTATTTATTTGATTATTGCAATAACACAAGGAGCTTTTAAAGCAGGCTTTGTTTATTTAAGCATATTTTTCTCAATTTTGCTTGTGATTTATATTTATGATATGCCTATAATTAAAGTGATTTTGTATAAAGATAGAATTGGAGTTAGATTTATATTTTTTACAAAATACATAAAACTAAGCGATATTAAAAGCTATAAAAGAAAAAAGAGAATTTTAAAAATCAAAACCAATGGCTTATTTTATTCGAATATAAAATTAAGAAATTTTCATACAAATAGCCTTGATGAAATAGAGCAACACTTAAATGCTATAAATGAATAAAATTATGGAATTTAAATTAGGAAATTATCCTAATTTAAATTCTTTATTCAACCGTTACGCTTTTTGCTAGATTTCTTGGCATATCTACATTTGCACCAACACGATTTGTGATTTCTAGTGCAAATAATTGCATAATTACCATCATTTCAAAAAACTCGCTTAGATAATGTTCTTGTTCGCTTGTTTTTATAAAATCATCAGCTTCGCTAAACTCAATAGGAGAAATTGCTAAAATATTTGCATCTCTTGCACTTAATTCTAAGACATTTGAGCGAGTTTTATCATATAAAATATTTTTTGGCATAAATGCTATTGTAAATAATTCGCTATCAGCAAGTGCAATAGGACCATGTTTCATCTCTCCTGCTGCGTAGCCTTCTGCGTGCATATAGCTTATTTCTTTTAATTTTAATGCTGCTTCAAGTGCAAGTGGATAAAATAAATCTCTACCTATAAAGAAAAATCCGTGTCCGTGTAAGTATCGCTTGCTTAAGCGTTTTAGTTTATCGTGAGTATTTTTATTTACTTTTAATACATTAGATAAATCCTTAATAGCAAGTAATTCTTTTTTAATATCTAAATTAGGATTTTTATTTAAATACAATGCTAGTAGCCATAGATTTAGCATTTGAGCGCAAAATGCTTTAGTGCTTGCTACACTTTTTTCAATCCCTGCACGAATTAAAATACAATAATCAGCTTCTCTTGCTATGCTTGAATTATCAACATTGCATAATGCTAAAGTTTTAAGCCCAGCATTTTTTGCTATTTTTAAAGCTTCAAGAGTATCAGCTGTCTCGCCGCTTTGAGATATACAAACGAATAAAGCATTTTTATCTAAAAAGCCATTTTTATATCTAAACTCACTTGCTATTTCTACACGGCATTCAATATTAGCACTTCTTTCAAAAATATAGCTAGCTGCCAATGCTGCATGATAGCTAGTGCCACAAGCACAAATTATGATTTTACTAAAGTCTTGATTTAAATTCTTTAATTCATCAAAACATACTTTATCATTAATAATTCTTCCTATTAATATATTTTGAACGATTTGGCTTTGCTCGTAGATTTCTTTTTCCATAAAAGTATCAAACCCATCTTTTAAAGCACTTTCTTTATCACAATTTAATTCTTTAAACTCAACAACTCCATTTAATAAATGGATTCCATTTTTATCTAAAAAGCCAAAATCTCCATCGTTTAAATAAGCAACTTGTTTGCAAATTCCAACCAATGGAGCATCACAAGATGCCATATAAAACTCACTATTATTTGAGCCTTTTCCTATTATTAGTGGTGCGTTTTTCTTAGCAAAAAATATAGTATTTGGAGCTTTTTTTGTGATTAATAATATTGCATAAGCTCCATCAATTTTTTTAATAACTTCACTAAAAGCTTTTTCAGGGCTTAAAGTATTTGCATATTTTTCAAACAAATGAACAA
>NZ_JACGBA010000036.1:0-3881 GCF_020137685.1 Campylobacter sp. RM9331 | reverse complement strand
GGAGATAATGTCTTTAATAGAATTTTAGTTAAAAATGAAAATATAAAAGGAACAGGTCATCATATAACTTTAGGTAATAATGCTAGTGCTACATTTAATGATAGTGAATTTATAAATACTGCTATTAATAATTACTCTTGGACTTATAACAACACGACTACTTTTAATAAATCAAAATTTACTAATACTTCAATAGGTTCAGCTAGTGCAGCATCTACTTCTAAAGTGTATATAAACGATAGTGAAATCAACAATACAGATACTAATGCAACAATAGGTGGTGGGACTATTTATCTTACTAATTCCACAATAAATAGTGATTTTACTGGTGGTCATATATATTTTGATACTAAAAGTAAAGTAACAGGCACTTTAAAAGGTTCTAGTTTTCATTTAAACAATATTACTAAATCAGCAATTAATGATAATATTAAGTTAGAAAGTGGAAATATAATTGCTTATGAAAGTCTTGAATTAGATGGTAAAAAGGATTTCATAAAAGAAAATACGGATTTAAATTTTTTAATTGAAAATAATTCGGAACTAAGGCTTAATAATTTAAATATATCAAATACGGAAATTAATTCTTGGAAATATAATAAAGATGAATTGACAAATAATAAATTATATATATCAAATTCTACTTTAAATGAAGTTGGGATTGGCTCAAAGGTTAATGGTGCTATTAAATATCTAACCGATTATTTAAGTTTAGATAATGTTGATATAAACAATACTCAAGCAAACAAAACTATGTATGCAAAAGTAATTGATATTAAAGGTGGTAATATAACAATACCTATGATTACTACTCTGCATCAAATTTATGCAAAAAATACAGATGGAAGAGATTTTTTCAATGTAAATAAAACTGATACTTTTATCAATGTAGATAATGCAGTGATTAATTCAAATATAGAAACAGGCGAACTTCATCTTAAAAACAATTCAGTTTTAAATGGAAATATTCAAGGAACTCATAAAGTTTATATAGATAATTCTACTCTTAATGGAAATATTACAAAAGACAATAGAAATACTTGTTATGAGCAAGAAGGCTGCACCGGAGAAATAGAAGATGTAATCATCACAAACTCAACCATAAAAGGTGATATAAACGAAGTAGGTAATGTAAGCTTAACTAATACTAACCTAGAAGCTTCAAATGTAATAGTAAAAAATGATATTATTATAGACAACTCAACTAGCACAGAAGCAAAAACCATCACAGGAAATTTTCAAGTAGGCAACGACTTTAAATCAAGTAATACAATTATTCAAGGTAGTATTAATACTACAAATAATATGGAATTAAATAATTCTAATATTAAAGGCGATATAACTGCTAATAATTTAACTTTAAATAATTCTAGTATTACTAATAAAGCTGATGGTTCTACTAATACTATAAATGTTACAAACGATTTAACTATAAATAACGAAAGCCAAACTACTATTGATGGAAATTTCAAAGTAGGCAACGACTTTAAATCAAGTAATACAATCTTTAGTGGAGATATAACTGCAAATAAATTATTAAGCGATAATAAAAGCACTTTTCAAGGTAATGTTAGTGCTGATAGCATAAGTGCAGTTGGTTCTATATTCAAACAAACTCTAACTATTACAGGCGATAGTAAAAACAATGTCTTAGATAAAGCTACATTAGAGCAAGGCATAATAATTGATAGTAAAGGTGCACAAGTAAGTGTAATAAACGGTTCAGAAATCAAAGGAGAAATAAAAAACGAAGGCTTTATAAATGTAGAAGAAGGCTCAAAGGTATCAGAAAAAGTAACAGGTAGTGGTATTTTAAAAACCGATGGAGCTTTTTATGAAGATAATGTAAGTATGGGAGAAGTAAGTGGAACTAATAATACCTTTAAAGGCGATGTAATTATTACAAATACAAATACCGAAGTAAAAGCTGATAATAATACCTTTTTAGGCAATGTATCAGTAAATAATGGCAAACTTAGTGCTACTACTAATAACAACTTTAAAGACATTAATGCTAATAATATTGATTTTATAAACGATGATATAAAAACAACCGATGAAATCAAAGCTCAAACAATAAAAGTAGATGATAAGCTAGTAATTAAAAATATAGATTTAAAAACAACTTCTATTAGTGCAAACAAAGGAGAGATTACAAACTCAAATGTATTCTTAAATAATACTAATGAAGGCTCTAAAGATACTAAAGTATTTTTAAAAGGTAAAGATGATAATGCTAGTAGTGTATATGATAAAGCAGAAATAACAAGTGGAGATTACACTATAGAAAAATCAGCTATTAAAGGTGGTATTAGAGCTAATACCTTAACTACAACTAATTCAAAAATAGTAGGGCAATTAGCAGTAAATAATCTAAACGCTACTAATTCTACATTTTATATAACAGGTGGTGGATATAATACTTCTTTATATAATCACTTTAGTGGAGCAATCATTGCAAGATATGGTGCAAGTGGCTTTAATAATATAATTAATATTTCTAATACAAACTTAGGCTTATTAATTAATGGCTATGTTCCTATTGCAATTATTAATAATACTAACAACTCAAATACTACTAATTCAAATTCTACAAGAGCTGATATGATAGCTGCAGCACCTAAAGTAGTTAATAAAGACTTCTTTAAGATAACTTATACAACACCTATTTCAAGTGTATTATTATCACCTAATCTAGTTCATTATACAACTATGCAAGATGAGAATGGAACTAAAGAAGTTTGGAGTGTAGGTTTAGCTGGTAAAGAATTAAGCAAAGATGAAATCCAAGCAATAATTGATGGTAAAGGCAATGTTAATTACACTACAACAAATAAAGTAGATAAAAATTATCAAGAATATTTTATGAGTGAAATACTTGATAATGAAACAAAAGCTGAATTAAAAAGCATAATTAATACACCTTATTATGTAGCAAAAAATCAAGCAGATATTTTAAATGATAGATTTACTTATCTAAGGGATGATATTAAAAATCACGGCTTTTGGATGAATAATTCATATAATTATTTAAAGACTAATTATAATGATTTAAGAAACAAAGGCACAAGCGTTGGTATAGATAAGAATATAAGCTTAGATAGATTTAATCTAACTTATGGAGTATTTGCAAATATTTCAAGATTAGAAATAAATAAAGCTTTAAGCTCTTCTACTAATGTAAGGTCATTTGGAGCTTATGCTTCTACTAATTTTTATAATGGAAGCTTTATTGATTATTCTTTAGCTTATGTAACATTAAAAAATAAATTTGAAGCTAAAAAGATTGATTTATACACTACTAATTACTTAGACTTATATCAAATAGGTTTAGGCTTAGGACATAGATTTAGTATAAATAATAATTACTTAGAGCCTAATATTAAATTAATAGCTACTAGATATAAGGACTTAGACTTAAAAGGAACTAATGCAAGTATAGAAACTAAAAAAGGTCTTCAAGCTAGTATAAAAGCAGGAGTTAAAGCAGGAGTTGAGTTTAACAAAAACTTTAGCTTAGTTACTGAATTACAATACTTTAAAGACCTAAATGCTCTTTCAAAAAGTAAAGTAGTAGCTCTTTTAGAAAACAATTTTAACAATATCCAAGATAGTGGCTTGAATGCTAAAATAGGATTTTTAGTAAAACCAAATTCTAAATTAGACATTAATGCTGATTTTACAAAGAATATTTCTAATGAGTTTGATACAGGATATAGATTAAACTTAGGATTTAGCTATAAGTTTTAATTAGAACTTTATAAGTTCTAATTAACTTAGCTTTATTCTAAATACAAAGCTATTTCATCTGATATTAAATAGTTTTTATTAAATACTTTATTATCTTTTATAAAAACCAAATCTTTTAAATCATCTAATTT
>NZ_JACGBA010000035.1:0-4240 GCF_020137685.1 Campylobacter sp. RM9331 | reverse complement strand
AAAACTTAAACAGAGCATTTAAGCTAAATGTTCTTTCTAGGTTTTATTTAATTTAATTCTATGTTTATATATAGTTTCTAACCTAGTGTTATTTTATTTATCAATGTTAAGAGTCACAAGCAAGTAATATAAAACAATTTCATAAGCTTGTTAAAGGTAGTTATACTTAATCTCTTTCTTATTACATATATTTAAGTATATATAAGAAAAAGTTTTTAAGCATCACAGCTTAGACGCTTTCCGTCTTGAAGATTAAGATTAATAATTACATAAAAACTTTAGCAAGGAAGTAATGCGTTTTAGTAATACTAAAAACAATAACAATAATGCATGCAAATATATTTCAATTAATACTATTAATTGTAAAAATATTAATAACATTATTAACAAAGGTAAGCTAATAAGAGCAAATGGTGGATGCCTTGGCAGACAAAGGCGATGAAGGACGTACTAGACTGCGATAAGCTACGAGGAGCCGTCAAGGGGCATTAATTCGTAGATTTCCGAATGGGGCAACCCAATACATAGAGATATGTATTACCATATATGGAGCGAACGTTGGGAATTGAAACATCTTAGTACCAACAGGAAAAGAAATCAATAGAGATTACGCTAGTAGCGGCGAGCGAAAGCGTAAGAGGGCAAACCACTAGTTTACTAGTGGGGTTGTAGGACTGCAACAAAGACTAAGCAAAGATAGTAGAACAAGTTGGAAAGCTTGAGCGTAGAGGGTGATACTCCCGTACATAAAATCTTTACTTTACTTAGCAGTATCCTGAGTAGGGCGAGACACGTGAAATCTTGTCTGAAGCTGGGTCGACCACGATCCAACCCTAAATACTAATGTCTGACCGATAGTGTACAAGTACCGTGAGGGAAAGGTGAAAAGAACTGAGGTGATCAGAGTGAAATAGAACCTGAAACCATTTGCTTACAATCATTCAGAGCCCTATGTAGCAATACAGGGTGATGGACTGCCTTTTGCATAATGAGCCTGCGAGTTGTGGTGTCTGGCAAGGTTAAGCTAACGTGAAGCCGTAGCGAAAGCGAGTCTTAATAGGGCGATAAGTCAGATGCTGCAGACCCGAAACGAAGTGATCTATCCATGAGCAGGTTGAAGCTAGTGTAAGAACTAGTGGAGGACCCAACCGACGGCCATTGAAACGGCTCCGGATGACTTGTGGATAGGGGTGAAAGGCCAATCAAACTTCGTGATAGCTGGTTCTCTCCGAAATATATTTAGGTATAGCGTTGTGTAGTAGCTATAAGGGGTAGAGCACTGAATGGGCTAGGGCATACACCAATGTACCAAACCCTATCAAACTCCGAATACTTATAGTGTAATCACAGCAGTCAGGCGGCGAGTGATAAAATCCGTCGTCGAGAGGGGAACAACCCAGACTACCAGCTAAGGTCCCTAAATCTTATTTGAGTGGAAAACGATGTGAAGTTACTTTAACAACCAGGAGGTTGGCTTAGAAGCAGCCATCCTTTAAAGAAAGCGTAATAGCTCACTGGTCTAGTGATTTTGCGCGGAAAATATAACGGGGCTAAAATAAGTACCGAAGCTGTAGACCCAAGCTTAGCTTGGGTGGTAGGAGAGCGTTCTATAGGCGTTGAAGATGTACCGGTAAGGAGCGTTGGAGCGTATAGAAGTGAGCATGCAGGCATGAGTAGCGATAATTAATGTGAGAATCATTAACGCCGTAAACCCAAGGTTTCCTACGCGATGCTCGTCATCGTAGGGTTAGTCGGGTCCTAAGCAAAGTCCGAAAGGGGTATGCGATGGAAAATTGGTTAATATTCCAATACCAACATTATTGTGCGATGGAAGGACGCTTAGGGCTAAGCAAGCTAGCGGATGGAAGTGCTAGTCTAAGGTAGTAGGTTGTTATACAGGCAAATCCGTATAACATTAGACCGAGAACTGAAAGGCTTTCTGAAGTCTTCGGATGGAAGGAAGAATTGCTGATGCCGTCGAGCCAAGAAAAGTTTCTAAGTTTAGATAATGTTGCCCGTACCGTAAACCGACACAGGTGGGTGGGATGAGTATTCTAAGGCGCGTGGAAGAACTCTCTTTAAGGAACTCTGCAAAATAGCACCGTATCTTCGGTATAAGGTGTGGTTAGCCTTGTATTAGGATTTACTCCGAAAGCAAGGAAACTTACAACAAAGAGTCCCTCCCGACTGTTTACCAAAAACACAGCACTCTGCTAACACGTAAGTGGATGTATAGGGTGTGACGCCTGCCCGGTGCTCGAAGGTTAATTGATGGGGTCAGCAGCAATGCGAAGCTCTTGATCGAAGCCCGAGTAAACGGCGGCCGTAACTATAACGGTCCTAAGGTAGCGAAATTCCTTGTCGGTTAAATACCGACCTGCATGAATGGCGTAACGAGATGGGAGCTGTCTCAAAGAGGGATCCAGTGAAATTGTAGTGGAGGTGAAAATTCCTCCTACCCGCGGCAAGACGGAAAGACCCCGTGGACCTTTACTACAGCTTGACACTGCTACTTGGATAAGAATGTGCAGGATAGGTGGGAGGCTTTGAGTTATAGACGCCAGTTTATAATGAGCCATCGTTGAGATACCACTCTTTCTTATTCGGGTAGCTAACTAGCGTGAGTTATCCTCACGTAGGACAATGTCTGGTGGGTAGTTTGACTGGGGCGGTCGCCTCCCAAAAAATAACGGAGGCTTACAAAGGTTGGTTCAAAACGGTTGGAAATCGTTTGTAGAGTATAAAGGCATAAACCAGCTTAACTGCAAGACAAACACGTCAAGCAGAGACGAAAGTCGGTCTTAGTGATCCGGTGGTTCTGTGTGGAAGGGCCATCGCTCAAAGGATAAAAGGTACCCCGGGGATAACAGGCTGATCTCCCCCAAGAGCTCACATCGACGGGGAGGTTTGGCACCTCGATGTCGGCTCATCGCATCCTGGGGCTGGAGCAGGTCCCAAGGGTATGGCTGTTCGCCATTTAAAGCGGTACGCGAGCTGGGTTCAGAACGTCGTGAGACAGTTCGGTCCCTATCTGCCGTGGGCGTAAGAAGATTGAAGAGATTTGACCCTAGTACGAGAGGACCGGGTTGAACGAACCACTGGTGTAGCTGTTGTTCTGCCAAGAGCATCGCAGCGTAGCTAAGTTCGGATGTGATAAGAGCTGAAAGCATCTAAGCTCGAAGCCAACTCTAAGATGAATCTTCTCTTAAGGTCGCAGCAAGACTAGCTGCTTGATAGGTTGGGTGTGTAAGTGGTGAAAGCCATTTAGCTGACCAATACTAATAGACCGTCCGCTTACTTTAAATAAGCATTACTTCCTTGCTAAGGTTTATTACTTTAGTAAGTTTAAGAGTTTAAATTACTTGCTTTTAACATTGTTATTTAAGTTTATTAAATACTAATAGATTTAAATAACAATGTCCGTGATTATACAAATGTGGTAACGCCTTGTCCCATCCCGAACCAAGAAGCTAAGCACATTGTGGGTGATGATACTACGCCTTACTGGCATGGGGAAAGTAGCTCGTTGCGGACTTGTTAAAATCTTTTTTAACTCCTTTCTTTTTAATAATAATTGATTTTTATATACATATTTTTAGATTTAATTTTTTATTATATTTTTTTAATTGTAGAAACGGGATAGGGCTAAAAGGTAAGTTTTTATTGTTGCTTTCTTTTTTAGCTTTGTTTGGGTTTTTTAAAACCTTTACTTTAAATAATTTGCTTAATTATGTTTTTTAGTATGAGATTATAAAAATAGATATTTTAAAGTATTTACACAACATAGCTCTTGCTTTTTATATAGGTTTTTTATTTGCTTTAAGTAGTTTTAGTATATGCTAGAAGTATTTATAAGTTATATGTTTAAAATATTTATATGAGTATGCTTATTTAATTTAATTAGCTTTATATGTTTAAAGAATTATGTATTTAATAAGCTTAGGTGATTAATTGTTTTTTTAGGTAGTTAAAGTTAAATCAATATTAGAATAATATTTAGACGTAAGCCATAATCTCATATGAAAACATTATTAAAGTAATATGAGTGGTTGAAAAATAATATTGGTAGTAAAGGATTGTAATTAAATATTATTTTTTCTAATTTTAATTAAGTAATGTTATTGGTAGCAAATTTCTTATTTATGCTATCAAATCTTTATCTTTAATAAGCAATATTAGTAGTGAATGGGGTGTTTATACAATTAGGTTTATTTAAAACGAAGTTTATTTAAAACGAAGT
>NZ_JACGBA010000034.1:0-4727 GCF_020137685.1 Campylobacter sp. RM9331 | reverse complement strand
CCTAATGAATATAGGATAAATAATGCAATTATAAGCACAAATAATGAAAATAAACGAATGCTTGATTTTTCTAGCTCAGTTGCTAGAGGAGATAGTGGTAGTGCTTTATATGTTTGGGATAATACAGATAAAAAATGGTATATAGTTGGTGTTGGTAGCACTAGTGATTGTGAAAGTGATAAGGATATAGGATGTAGTTTTGGTAATTATCACATGGTAGATAAACAAATCATTAGTAATTTTATTGACGAACATAGTATTATGATAAATAATGATTTATTGCTAGATAGTAACTTAAAACAAAAAACAAACATAGGAACATTTGAAACACTAAAAGATGCTAAAAATCAAGAAATAGCATTTACATTAGGTAATAATTCTTTTAAACATCATTTTGGAACCACTAGTGGTGTAAGTGAAGCAGAATATAAAAGTCGTTTAGATGCAATGGTTAATGATAAGGATTTATTTATTACTGGTGGAAAGTCTTTAGAGCTTAAAAATAATTCAGATATAGGTTCTAGTGCATTGATTTTTAGCGATAATCTTGGAGAATATACAATTAGTGGGGATTTTGACTTTTTACACGGCGGTCTTGATATAGGTGCTAATTCGGTCGTAAATTATTATGCAAAGACTGCGGAATTTGATTTTTTACACAAAATTGGTGCGGGTAAATTGATAGTTAATTCAAGTAGTCCCAAAGCAGGGCTTAGAATAGGTGGTGGCGAAGTTGAGTTTAAAAATTCTTCAGGCACAACTTTTGGTAGTATTTATATGACTAATAATTCAAGTTTAAAGATAAATAATGCAAATCAAATAAATACAGATTATTTATATTTTGGAAATAATGCAGGTAAGCTTGATTTAAATGGAAATAATATTAATCTTAATAATTTTTATGCTAGTGATAATAATGCAGTAATAACTAGCACAATAGCAAGTGAAATTAGCATTAATAAAACTAATTTAACCAATAATACCATTAGCCATGGAAATATTACAGGAAATATCAAAATAGTTCAAAATAACAATAGTAGTGATAAATACTCTGTTTATGATGGTGGTTTAGATATTCAAAATATGGAATTTAAAAACGGAAATTTAGTTTTACAAGGTCATCCGGTAGTGCATGAATATGTAAAGGGTTATGTTGGTAAAACAGCCGAACAAGTAGCTGCTAGTATTAAAAGTGCTGGCGGTGGAGATGTTTATACTACCCCTACAAGGCTAGACCAAGAAGATTGGGAAGAGAGAAATTATAAAATGGCTAGCCTAACTTTAGACAAAGCTAGTCTTGATATTTTAAAACATTCAAATGTGGATATTAAAAACATTAATTCTATTTCTTCAACTATTAAAATTGGCGATAATTTAGCTTATATAGATAGGTTTGATGGAGAAAATATAAAAGCAAATGATACTATTGGTAGTGATACTAATGAAAGTTATTATAATAATCTAAAATATCAAGAAGAAGTAACAAAAGGCAAAAGCATTGCTAAAAATATCAAAATTAATTCAAATTTTGATTTGAAAACCAATTCAAAACTAAGCCTTTTAAATGGCACAGATTTTAAAGGCAAAATCACAGCTGATGATAGTTCTAGCCTTGAGTTTAATGGTGCAATGATTAATGCAAATATAAACGCAAGTAGCCTAAACTCAACCAATACAACATATATTTACGAAAGCAAAACTAATGCTTTAAATATAAGCAAAAGCACAAGTGGAGCTAAAAATACCTTGCTAATCCAAAAAGACTTTTTAAACGGAGATGATAAAATACTTTTAGCAAGTCTATCAAACTCTACTTTAGTGGCTGAAAATTATTTTGGTATTAAAGGTGAAGATTCAGTATTTGCTGACCTTAAAGCTAATGTAAAATATTATGCTGAAAACGGCACAGCTAAATGGTATCTTGAAAAAATACCATCTACTCCATCACCAGAGCCAAGCCCAACACCAAATGAGCCAAGCACTCCAAATAAACCAAGTGAGCCTGATACTAAACCAACTCCGCCAACTAACACAGACACAACTCCAAGCGAGCCTATTAATCCAAATGAGCCTAGTGTTAATAATCCAAGCGAACCTAGTATTCCTAGCACTCCAACAACTCCAAGTGAGCCTGATACTAAACCAGTTGAGCCTAAGCCAGACACCCCAACAACCCCAAGTGAGCCTACAATACCAGATGAGCCAAGCACTCCAAATAACCCAGAAGAGCCTGTTATAGTTGAGCTTGACCCAAATCCTAGCAACAATCCAAGCAATGTAGAAACAAAAGGCCATTATCAAGAATACTTCTTCGTAAGAGAGAAAGAAAGTTCAATAAATACAGCTAAAAACACGCTAAATCAAGCATTTTTTAACTATGTTTTAGAGTGGAACAATATGCAAAAGCGTATGGGAGAGCTAAGAGATGAGGTTGCAAATGGTGGAATTTGGATTAGGAATTTCGGTGGAGCAAGTTCGTATCTAAAAGATAATAAGACCAAATATTATGAATTACAAATCGGTGCTGATAAGATTAGCGAAATGGATGATTTCAATGCTTATGCGGGAATTATCTTTACTAATTCAATTTATAAACTAGATACAAAAAATATGCTAGAAGGTAAAGTAAAAGGCATAGGTGGGGGACTTTATTCAAGCTTTATTTTTAATAATGGTTTTTATATTGATATGATTGCAAAATATGTTGATTATAAAAATGACTATACTCTAACGCTAAATAATGGCAATAATAAAGCAATTTATATTAACGCGAATAATCATTCTAAAAGCGTAGTAGCAAGCGTAGAATTAGGCAATAGATTTTATATGAATAATTATTATTTAGAGCCTAGCGTTGAGCTAATTAGTGGCTATGTTAGTGCGATTAGCCTTGAAAATAAAGCCGAGCATATAAAATTAGAAAGCAAATCATTCGTTCCATTTAATACAAAAACAATGCTAAGTTTTGGTAAGCAAAGTAGCGAAGATTCAAGATTTGGATTTAGATTTGGGGTTGGAATTGCTGCTGATTTAGCTAAAAACGGCGATAAAACCATAAGAGATTTAAATGTAATTAGACAAATTGAAGGCAAAAAAGATACAAGAATGCTAACTAATGCTTCATTTAATTATAATTTCACGAATAATTTAAGGCTAATGACCGAGTTTGAAAGGACATTTTTTGGTGATTTGAATGTGGATTATTCGCTTAATATGACTTTAAGAAAGAGTTTTTAATTTATTTTGCACCTATTTTAAAGGTGCAAAATCTTTATATATTTTTATCTTGCCAATAAATATTATTTATTGGGTTTTTTAATGAGTTTAAGCATAAAGAGTTTCAAAATACATTTATTCTATCGCCTAAATACTCAAATTATGATGCAAAGCTTAATTTTTGATATAAAGAAGCAAAAATAACCATTAAATAATTTAATAAATAATAATCTTTATTCATTCACTCGCATTACTAAATACAAAAAATAAAGAATTTAAAATAATAATTCAAATAAAAATATTTTAATTTTCTTTAAAAGTAAGAAAATTTAAATTGCTAAGTTATTGTTTGTATTAAACCATTTCTTAAATCTTGCCAAATTACTAAGCGGTAAAGATAGCTAAGATTTATAATTTTTATCCACAAATTTCTTAAAAGTTTAGTTATTTTTATGTTACTTTTACACATTTAATTGTAATTGTATTTTTTACTCATAAAATCACTTGAAATCTCACTGATATTGATTTTTTTAAGTATTAAAAAATAAAGAATTTAAAACAATAATTTACACATAAAAACTAAAAAATATAAATCAATATTTTTTTATTATTACCAAAGCTTTATATTTTGATTTAGAGATAGCCTAAATAGTATTAAATCAATAATATGATAAATTCAAATTTATGTTTAAGCTATTATTTTTTTTAAAAAGATTATTTTTTGAATGAATTGCTGTGATTTGCAATATTAATGCAAGTTAGCGTTAGAATATTTTTATCTTTTTCGTAAATTAGCACCAAATCGTTTTTCACATGGCAATCTCTATAGCCCTTAAATTTACCTTGCAAAGCGTGGTCTTTATAAACCGGTTCTAATACTTCATCATTTGCCAATCTTAAAATAATTTTATTTGTTAATTCTTTATCAGCTTTGCTTAGTTTTTTAAAGGCTGTTTTGTAAGCTTTAGTCTCCCTTACTTGATACTTCACCATTTCATGCTTTCTTCTACGAATTTTTCAGCGTCCATATATTCAACTTCCCCACGCAAATACGCAGCTTTTAATTCTTTTGCTTCTTTTATAGAATCTAAAAATTCTTTACTATTATAAAAATCATCTAATTTGCTTTTTTCTTTCTTTATCTTTATCGGCTCGTTAAATGCCTTTGCTAATTCTTTTAAAGCCTTTAAAAAGTGCGGATTATCATTCATCTTTACTATTACATTCATATTTACTCCTTTTATAATCGTTATCTTATACTAAATATGTTTAATTTATAAAGTTTTAAGTAAAATTCTTGCTTTAAATTCTTAAAAGTTTAAAATGTTTTTTGATTATGTTTTTTAAAAAGTTAAAGAAGTAAAAAAGGTGCTAAGGATAGCACCTTAAAAACTTCAATTATTACTACAATAATCCTAGTAGTTTTTAAGGCGACAAGCACCTTAAAAACTCCATTCATTAACGCAATAATCTTTAATGCGTTTTTAAAGATAGCCGAAGCTATCTTTAAA
>NZ_JACGBA010000033.1:0-5770 GCF_020137685.1 Campylobacter sp. RM9331 | reverse complement strand
CTCATTTATTGAGATTAGTGAAGTAAAAGAATTTATATTAAAGCAAGATTTAAATATAAAAGATATTCACGATATACACATTCATTCAATCTCTCAAGATTATCATATACTAACAGCTCATATAATCTTAGATGATTTAAATGAGTTTAAAAGTGTTTTACAAAAGCTTAATGCTTTACTTAAGAATGAGTTTAATATACATCATATTACTATTCAGCCAGAAACAATATAAAGGATTAAAATGAAAAAATTATTTTTTGTATTTATTTTATTAATTAGTTTTTTAAATTCAAGTGAGCTAAAAGTAGCTACTTCTAAAAATGTAGGAGAACTAAATCCACATTTGTATTCTCCAAATGAAATGTTTGCTCAAAATATGGTTTATGAAGGATTTGTCTCATACTCGCAAGATAATCAAATAATACCTAGCCTAGCTACTTCTTGGGAGATTAGCGAAGATGGTTTGGTATATACTTTTTATCTTAGAAAAGGAGTTAAGTTTTCTAATGGAGAAGACTTTAATGCAAATGCAGTAAAGCTTAATTTTGATGCAATTTTTGCTAATAAACAAAGGCATATTTCTTTTGCACTTGTAAGGGCTTTTGATTATCTTGAAGTAGTTAATGATTATGAAGTAAAGCTTCATTTAAAACATATTTATGAACCTACTTTAAGAGAACTTAGTCTTATTCGCCCTTTTAGATTTATAGCTCCAAGTGCTATGATTGATAATAATACAAAAGATGGTATAAAAGCGCCAATTGGCACAGGTAAATGGAAATTCGTTGATACAAAATTAGGCGTTTATGATAAGTTTGTTAAAAACGAAAATTATTGGGGCGAAAAAGCTAAAATTGATAGCATAGTATGTAAAATAATCCCTGATCCAAGCTCAAAAGTAATAGCTTTAAAAACAAAAGAAATTGATTATATTTATACTGATGGAGAAATTAGCTTAGAAGATTTTATAAACTTGCAAAAAAGCGATTATCAAACGCTAATCTCAAAGCCACTTAGCACTATTTTAATAGCACAAAATACAGCAAAATATCCAACAAATGATATTAATGTAAGAAAGGCTATTAATATGGCTATTAATAAAGATGAAATTAGCAAATATGTTTTTTATGGGACAAGACCAAAGGCTGATTTTTTCTATGATGATAATGTGCCAAATGGTAAAATTGATAGAAGTGCATACGAATATAATCCTAAAAAAGCTAAGCAATTATTACTTGATAATGGTTGGGAATTTAAAAATGGCTTTTTAGAAAAAGATGGCAAAAGATTAGATATAGTGATTTCTTATATAGGCATTAACGCAGAGCAAAAGGCTATATCAGAAGTATTACAAGCGAATTTAAAAGAAATAGGAATTAATCTCATCTTACAAGCTAATGAAAGCACTATATTTTATAAAAGACATAGAAATGGGGAATTTGAATTAATCTTTAATGCTACTTGGGGAGCTCCTTATGAGCCTGAAATTTTTATGGCTTCTATGGTTGCACCAGCTCACGCTGATTATATGGCTCAAATTGGATTAAAGCAAAAACCACTAATTGATGAAAATATAGAAAAATTATCTAAAACAATGAATAAAGATGAAAAATCTAAACTAGCTAAAGAAATACTTACAATCTTACACGATGAAGCGGTATATATTCCTATTGTATATCATACAAATATATGCGTTGCAAGTCCTAAATTAAAAGGAGTTAAAACGAGTATTTTAAAATATGAAATTCCTTTTGATGATATAGAAATTAAGGAGTAGTATGAAAAAATTCATATTAAAAAGAACTTTATATGCCATTATTTGCTTATTTTTAGCATCAATTTTTATTTTTTTATTAATTAGACTTAATGGAACTGATGCTGTTATGAATTATTTGCAAGTTAGTGGGATAGCACCAACTGATGAAGCGATAGAGCATACAAGAATTATGCTAGGCTTAAATGAGCCAATAATTACTCAATATTTAGTTTGGATAAAAAACGCCTTGCAATTAGATTTTGGGACATCATATTTTACTAATCGTAAAATCGCACCTGATTTATTTGAATACTTAGGAAATACTTTAAAGCTAACATCATTTGCCTTGCTTATAACTTTTGTAATCTCTATTCCTTTTGGGGTGTTTTCTGCAATTTATAAAAATCATTTTTTTGATTATTTTGTAAGGATTTTTTCATTTTTAGGTGTTAGCACTCCTAGTTTTTGGCTTGGTTTATTATTTATTTTATTTTTTTCTGTTGAGCTTAATTTATTGCCTCCTTTTGGCATAGGTGGGATTAATCATTTAATAATGCCTGCATTAGCAATATCTTTTATGTCAATTGCTATTAATGCTAGATTTATTAGGATTAATTTTTTACAAGCTTGTAATGAAAGATTTATAGCTTATGCAAAAATGCGTGGTGTAGGAAAGTATAAGATATATTCAAAACATATTTTATTTAATTCTTTACTACCTTTAATAACTGCTTTTGGTATGCATATAGCTGAACTTTTTGGTGGGGCTTTAGTGATTGAAAATATTTTTGCTTATCCTGGAGTTGGTCGTTATGCTGTAAGTGCTATTTATTATAGTGATTATCCTGTAATTCAAGCTTTTAGTATGATGATGTGTTTTGTGTTTATTTTAATTAATTTAATCACTGATATTTTATATGCGATAATTGACCCAAGGATTAGATATGAGTAAGAAAATTTATGAATATTTCGTGTATTTTTTATGTGCTTTTATAATCTTACTTGCTTTATTTGGTAAATATTATGCACCTTATAGTGCAAATGAGATTAATTTAGCGAATAAATTTGCTAGTAATTCATTATTGCATATTTTTGGGACTGATCATTTAGGGCGAGATATTTTCTCAAGGATTTTAGAAGGTGCTTATATTTCAATTCTAGCTACCTTTTCAACCATTATTGTAATAATAGTTTTAGGCGTTAGTGTAGGTTTTATAGCTGGATTTTCAAATAATAAAATTGATAATTTTTTAATGAGAATTTGTGATATATTTTTATGCTTTCCTACTATTGTTTTGGCTTTATTTTTCGTAGGGATTTTAGGAACTGGTTTATTAAATATAATTATAGCCATTGCTTTAACTCACTGGGCTTGGTATGCAAGGATTATTAGAAGCATTGTTTTAAAGCTAAAAAATACTGAATATGTATTAATTAGCAAAACTTGTGGGGCTAGTAATTTTAAAATTTTTAAAAAGCATTTTGCAAAGCCTATTTGTATGCAGCTATTGGTATTAAGCACGCTTGATTTGGGGCATATAATGCTACATATTTCAGGTCTTAGTTTGCTTGGGCTTGGGGTAAAAGCTCCACAGGCTGAATGGGGGATAATGATAGCTGAAACAAAAGATTATATTTTAACTCATTATGAGCTTATTTTGTATCCTGGAATTGCTATGTTAATTGTAATTATTGCTTTTAATTTATTAGGCGATATTTTAAGAGATAAATTTGAAAATTTAATACAAGTTGAAAGTCATGGATAAAATAATAGTAAAAAATTTAAATATATTTTATAAAGATACAGCCTTAGTAAATAATGTTAGTATGAATATACAAAGTGGAAAAATCACGGCTTTATTAGGGCTTAGTGGAAGTGGAAAAAGCCTAATAGCAACAGCTATTATGGGATATGTAGCAAATAATTTAAAGCTTAGCGGGAGTATTTGTTTAGATGATAATTCAAAGCAAAATATTGCTTGTATTATGCAAAATCCAAGAACAGCTTTTAATCCTTTATTTAGTATCAAAAACTGCTTTTATGAGACTTTAAAGGCAAGGAATTTAAAAATTGATAATGAATATATAAAAGAGATTTTAAATAAAGTTAAATTAAACGAAAGCGTTTTAAATCTTTATCCACACGAATGCAGTGGTGGAATGCTTCAAAGAATTATGATAGCTTTAGCCTTAGTATCTCGTGCGAAATTTATAATAGCTGATGAGCCTACGAGTGATTTGGATTTGATTTCTCAAGCTGCGGTTTTAGATATATTAGAAGAAATATCAAGCAAAATAGGGATATTGTTAATAACTCATGATTTTGGAGTGGTTGCAAGACTTGCTGATTATGTTTATGTTATGGATAATGCAAGGATTGTTGAAGAAGCAACTTGTATTGATATATTTAAAAACCCACAAGCAAATATAACAAAAGAATTAATTAATTCACATTTATCATTATATGGAGTTAGCAATGCTTAAGGTAGAAAATATCTCATATTCATATAAAAACTCAAATTTATTTAGCGATAAATATACTCAAGTTTTAAATGGAGTTAGCTTTAATTTAGATGAGAATAATTCTTTAGGTGTTTTAGGAATTAGTGGAAGTGGTAAAAGCACTTTAGCAAAAATCATTGCTAATATTTACAAAGCAAATTCTGGAAATGTATTTTTAAACAATGTAAAAATACAAGACAATAAAGAGTATAAAAAATTAATTCAAATAGTATTTCAAGACTCAAGAGCATCTTTTAACCCTGATTTTAGCGTTTATGAAGCCTTGATTGAACCTTTAGAAAATCTTACTAATTTTAGTAAAAGCGAGATTAAAAAAAGAGCTTTAGAATGCTTAGAATTATTAGAATTAAATCAAGACTTATTAGATAAAAAATGCTCAATGCTAAGTGGGGGACAATTACAAAGGCTAAGCATAGCAAGAGCTATTTCAATTAAGCCAAAAATACTTATTTTAGATGAAGCTACAAGTTCATTAGATGTATTAATTCAAGCAAAGATTTTAAAGACTTTAAAAAATCTTCAAAAGGATTTAAGCTATATCGTAATAACTCATGATTTAAGGATTATAAAATTATTTTGTGATGAAGTTTTAGTCCTTGATAAAGGCAAGGTAATTGAGAGCAAAAAAGTATGCAAAGACTTAGAATTTGAAAGCTTAATGGCTAAAGAATTAAGCAATAGCATATTAAAGCCTTTTCCTAAGGATTTTTATAAATAATATTTAAAAGATTAAATATAATTTTTGTAATTTTGTAAAAAAGTGTTACGAATTTACAAATTCTTATAATTAATCTTAAAAATTATTATGAAATTAAGCTTAGTTTATTAATATTTCTTTTTATTTTCAAAAAAGGTTTTTAATGAGTTCAACGCTACTTATTCAACAGATTTTCAATGGCTTTTCACTAGGCTCAATGTATGCACTAATTGCTATTGGATATACTATGGTTTATGGAGTTTTAAGGCTTATCAATTTTGCTCACGGCGATATTATGATGATAGGCTCGTATGCTTGTTTATTTGCACTTAATTTTTTTGCTTTTCCGTTTATACCTGCTTTTGGTTTTGCTATATTAATTTGTATTGCACTTGGAATTAGCATTGATAAGATTGCTTATAAGCCACTTAGAAATTCTCCTAGAATTTCACTATTAATCACTGCTATTGGAGTTTCGTTTTTCTTAGAAAATCTAATAAATGTATTATTTACAAGCACACCACAACCATTTAATGCACCGAGTATTTTGATAAATCCTATTAATTTATTTGATATTAGAATGTCTTTGCTTGATTTGATAATTCCAACTTTAACTATTATTATTTTAATAGCTGTTTTATTGATTTTGTATAAAAGCAAATATGGAATTGCTATTCGTGCACTTGCTTTTGATATTTCAACCGTTGCTTTAATGGGAATTGATGCTAATAAAATTATAGCTTTTGTATTTGCACTAGGCTCAATGTTAGCTTGTATTGGCGGGATTTTTTGGG
>NZ_JACGBA010000032.1:0-10261 GCF_020137685.1 Campylobacter sp. RM9331 | reverse complement strand
ATATTTTAAAATATTTAAATAATTTAAACTCAATACTGGTTTTTCCAGCTTCTTATTTATTAATTGATTGTATTTGTTTTGTATTACTATGTTATATTATTAATTTCTAGCATTATTGTTGTAGAATTAGGTTTGCAATTAATGAAGCTTCAGAATGCTTACAAAATCCAAGTTTGGTTTCAAACCATGTTGTGATAGAATTAGGTTTGCAATTTAAGCCCAGCTTGACCTCCTGCTACATTTAAGTCCGTTTCAAACCGTGTTGTGATAGAATTAGGTTTGCAATTTAGAGCTCCTTGCATAAATCATCTAAGAATTCAAGAAGTTTCAAACCATGTTGTGATAGAATTAGGTTTGCAATTTAGAGCTCCTTGCATAAATCATCTAAGAATTCAAGAAGTTTCAAACCATGTTGTGATAGAATTAGGTTTGCAATTTCTAGGTATGTTTGCCCCGTTGGTTTTGTAGCTTGAGTTTCAAACCATTTTGTGATAGAATTAGGTTTGCAATGTGAATAATATGTGTGTAATTGCTTATCGCTAATTGTTTCAAATCATGTTGTGATAGAATTAGGTTTGCAATAAATTAAAAAACTATCGGTTTCTAGATTGCCTATCATGTTTCAAACCGTGTTGTGATAGAATTAGGTTTGCAATATAAGATTTACAATGAGTAGATTTTTAGTGCCTTTAGTTTCAAACCGTGTTGTGATAGAATTAGGTTTGCAATAAGAAGAATTAAAGCAAGAAATATTAAAAGAGCATAGTTTCAAACCGTGTTGTGATAGAATTAGGTTTGCAATTATGGAGTAATTTTAAATAACGATGGTCCATTTACGTTTCAAACCGTGTTGTGTGATAGAATTAGGTTTGCAATAAAAGATAGCAATTTAAATAGTGCTGAAAATTTTGCGTTTCAAACCGTGTTGTGATAGAATTAGGTTTGCAATAGCAAGGAAAACTTGCTTATATATCAAGTATTTGAGAGTTTTTAAAAAGTAGTGATTTTTCCACTTTTAAAATTCTTTCAAATTTTAGTACTTTAGTGGAAAAATTAAACCTATGTTTAGTTTGTATCACTAAAATTAAAAAGCAAATCTAATTCTATCACAACGAGCGTTTGAAATCATAAGTAGGTAGAAATACCGAAAAGTTAGTAAAATATCGGGCAACTGGCTTAGCCACCCCGATAAACTTTAACACAAACATACTAAATTTACTCCCTATCATCACAATAGTTAAAAAATTCACATTGATTACAAGCATTAAGACTAGCGCTACTATTTGGAAAAATTCCATTATCTAAAAGATTTTTCATATCTTTTACAGCTCTTTTAAGCCTAGCAAAATCATTCGGAAAAATATTAAAAACCTTATGTTTTAGATGATTTGATGAGCATAAAATCACTCTTTTGCAAGGCTTAGCATAAGTTTTACTAGCCATTTTTGCGTATGCTAGTAGTTGCATTTTCGCCCCGTTACTAAGATTTAGATTATCGCTTTGTTTAAACTCAAGCACCACCACCTCATCAACCCCAACAAAGAGCATATCACAAACCCCGCACAATTCTTCATCTTCTAAATATTGATTTTTATAGGCTTTATATTCGCTTAGCCCAAGTTTAACAAATGTGCGACTTTTGAAAAGCTCATCTTGCTTTTTATGAAAATCATTGCCAAAATCTACATGCTTAGGATACTTTGGTGTAATATCACAAAAATTATAAAAATAAAATATTCTAGGACAAAACACAAACTGCCTAATCAAACTCGCCTTCAAAAGTTCCATGAAATTCCTATTTCAAATTATTTAAAATTCTCATTGTTTTGGTTAAAATATACACAAGTTACTAAATACTATCAAAACTAAGTTGCTCTAAATCAGCCTTTTTATAGCCGTGCGTATCGTCTAAATCTATCTCGCACCTACACAAAAACGCCTTATCCCCATCATCACAAAGCTTTTTAAAAAGCTCTTTTACCACCTTTATCTCGCTTTTGCTAAGCTCTCCATAAAAGACTGATTTTTGGATATTTAAAAGTCCTAAATCCTTTAACTCTTCAAAAAGCTTTGTTCGTGATTTGTTATCTTCTATATCGTAGCTTACAATATACACGCTCACCACCTAAACACATAAGAATGATAATTATTCGCACCGCACAAAAACCCACTAAGCTTATAAACTTGTCTTTGTATGATGCTTTCAAGACTTAGTTTAGAGTGATTATATGGCAACTTTTTAGCAAGTGAGCTAAAAATCTCATTTGAAATTAGCTTTTTACACTCATTAAAATCACCATTTAGCTGATGCCTTAGCTTGATAATATTTCTATCAACTAAAAAACTTCTATACTCCTCCATAATGTCCAAAACTAACGATGGCTTAGCACTTCTTAAGCTATGAAGCACTCCAAAATATGGGTTTAACCCTGCGTTTATCACGCTTTTATAAATTATGTTTAAAAGTATTGCGTAGCCGTAATTTAGGGCTTTATTTACATTATCATCTGCAAATCTGCCCGTGCGATTTACAAACTCATCTCCTAAAAGCCTTATTTGTCTAAGATAATCAAAATAAACTTTTGCCGCACTTCCTTCAATGCCAAAAATGCTATCTTTTGTCATTTTATAAGTTTTTAGCTCGTTAATAAATGTTTTTAATTGCTCGGTGGTTTTTTGTTTTAGCAAATCATCTTGCAAATACCTTGAAAAGTATAAAATCGTGGAGCGTTGGTTTTTGATTTTACCTATGATTAGCTCTTTTGCTAAGGCTAGGTCTTTGCCGTTTTGTTCGCTTAAAATCTAATGTTTTATCACATTTACGCTTTTATGCTCGTGTAAAGTGTGTAAAGCTAAATGAGATTTAAAATCATTAAAAAATATCTTAACCCCACGCACTCCACAAGCATAGGCTAAGTCACTACTTAGTCCTACACCACGAGATTTTATACTTATGGTTTTTAGGTTTTTAAGTGGATATTCTTTGATTAACTCTCCATCTTTTTTGACTATTAATCTAGCCGATTTTAGCCCCAAATACACCCCGTAAGAATTTACTACGAGATGTTTTAGCACTCTAAACCTTTGTAAATATTTTTTATATTTTTTACATTGCTTGAAAAATTTCCACTTGTGATAAACGATATTTTTAACACATTTTCACTATTTTCCAAAACATCTCTTTTTCTATATGTTTTAGTGTCAAAATTTTCTAACTCTTCTTTGTGTTTTATAATTTCATATTTAAAAAGTTCTGATTTTTTCTTACCATTTTCAGCAATTCCACCAAAACCAAAAGATTTATTAAATAAAATATTTTTACACAAATAAAAAAAGTCATAGTTGATTTTGTTATCTACAATTAAATTTAATTTATTTGTGGAATTAATATTATCAAAATTAATTTCATCGCAATTTATTGTTTTTAAAAAAATATTTGCATTAATTTTATTAATCTCTAAAACAATATTTGAGCGTGTTTTCTCTTGATATAAAATTTCTATACTTTTAAAAGGTATAACATCTATGTTTTTAATTTCTTTTATATCACAAATCCTATACTTTGCAAAACCAGCTTTAAATTGTTTGTGATTGTTAAGAAAATCAATAACCACTAAAATATCTTTTAAGTCTTTTGGTAAAACATTCAAGTTAAAAAACGGAACTGATATAACAGAATTTGTCTTTGTGTTTGTATATGGCAAGGCTTTTACTCCACTAGATGAATTAGTCCACATACCCTCAAAGCCACCATTTCTACGAATTATCATATTTGATGAATTTTTAACCTTTAAAGAATAAATCATTTTTTTAAAATCTCTAAGTTTCCTACCTTTAACATTAAAAAATTCATTATAAGTTTTAAACAATTTGTCTTTATTTAAACTCACTTTACTATGATACTTCACTGCAAATTCTTTTTTAATTTCATCTAAATTTTTATCTTTATTTACAATATAAAATCTTTTTAGTTCTACAGCTTTAGTAACTTTATCAAACTCTTTTTCGCTAAGTTTAAAAATATTATATAAATCATCATATTTAGAATAAAATTTTTGTTTTATAATATTTAAAATCTCTTCTTCGCTATCCATTTTATTAAGATATAAAAACTTAAGTGATTTTTCTAAGTTTTCTTCTCTTAAATCATTAAAAATATCGCGCTTTTTATTTTTTAAAACACTAACAAGTAACATTTGAGTTTTAATGCTATCAGATAATATTTCATCTGGATTTTGTCTTATGATAAAATATTCTTGATTTTCATTTACTTTATCTTTAAGTGTCTCATAAAATTGATAAGTTTTATTAGGCAAATCATTTTCTTTAAACTCTTTAAACCTAACACCATCAAAAAACAATTTATCTATCTCTTCCCTGCCATAAGCTGATAATTGTTTAAATATTTTTTCTAAAGTTTTATTTTTAAAAAAGTCTGTATTTTTTGCTTTAAATTTTGCAAAATAAATATCAAGCATTAAATTAGTATCTATAAAAATTTGCTTAGTCTCATCTACTTTTTTATCATTTTCTATATACTTAAATTCGCCATTCAAATCTTTATAAATATAGTATTTTTTACCTTTGACTTTTGCAAAAACTACGCTTGTGGTATCTTTTGACAAATCAATTAGATTTTTTGAATGCTGATTAAACTTATAGTTTTTAATATCACTTATATCAATACTACTTAAAAAATCTAATTCGGTTTCGTTTTTAGTGTTATAAATTTCATCAAAACTTAAAGAATATATGCTTTCTTTAAATAGTCCAACTCTGCTTTCTTGATTTTTGGGCTTTAATTCTTCATATGATTTAGAATTAAGTCTTATTATTTCACAATCATCATTAAACACATCACTTAAAAAATCATATTTTTTGTATGTATGATAAAACACCAAACTAGCATCAATAGTATGGCTTAGCTCATCTTGAGTTTTAAGTTTATTAAGCTTTACAAACTGCTCTTTTTGATTTTCGTTTATTAATTTAGCAGTAAA
Organism: Campylobacter sp. RM9331; assembly: GCF_020137685.1. Taxonomy (NCBI): domain Bacteria; kingdom Pseudomonadati; phylum Campylobacterota; class Epsilonproteobacteria; order Campylobacterales; family Campylobacteraceae; genus Campylobacter; species Campylobacter sp. RM9331. The sequence continues at coordinate 5,261 of NZ_JACGBA010000032.1, read as the reverse complement.
TGCTTTTCTAGTGTCGCTGATTGTTTTTGAGCTAATGCTATTTGTTTCAAAACCTATTTTTAAATAAGTATTTTTTATATAACTATATAAAATTATTAAGCTATTTCTTACATCTTCACTTATAAATTCATGGTTTTTAGAGTTTTTACTCCATTTTCTTGGTCTTGTAAAAAGCTCGTGTAGATACTCATCATTGCATATAATGTTGAGTATAAATTCTCTTTTGTTTTTAGGAAAATGATTGCTTGTTTTTGTAAAATCTTTTATCTTTTGTAAAAAATCTAAAAATTCATCGCTATTTAAAATGTTTTTTAAATTCTTTTCTATAATTTTTCTTTTGATTTTTTTATGCAAAAGATTTACAAAACGCTTTTGCACGCCATTTACAAGGCTTGATACTTTTGACATTTTCAATAATTCTAACGCTTTATCAAACACATCTTGATAACCACTCACACCATCTAAAAATAACGCATGTCTAAATGCGATTTGCTCTAATCTACTTAGTGAATGATAGCTCCTATACTCGCTCATTTTTGGCATATTGTTTTTTATAAATTTTTTGAAATTACTTTCATTTATTAGGTCTTTTTTTGTAGTTTCTACTTTTTTGCTTTTTTTATCATCTTTAGGAGTGATTATTAAATTTATCTCCTCATAAATACCTTTTAAGTACTCATCACTTAAATCATCAAGCTTTTTATAATTATCTTTTTTCTTTTGGTTTCCATTGCTGCTTACTAAAATCAAGTTTGCTTCCTGGTTAAACTCACCACGAGATGAACTTCTAGGGATTATATGGTCATACTCTCCTTGTTCTTTGATAAACTCAACTCCTTCATAAGCACATACAAGCTTTTCATCGTTTTTATTTGTACTATCCGAATTTCTACTCGTTTTTACCATATCTTTTAACTCTTGTTCAAACAAAAACTTATTTTGCTCTGTATTTATATGAATTTCATCAAATTTAGAAAAATCAATGCCCTTACTAGATAAATACTCAACTATATTATAAGATACTATATCAAGTAGTTTTTCAACCCCACCATTAAACTCTCTAGCTGAGTTTTTACTAAGTGTTTGACAAATCGCTACTTTAGAACCATTTAACCTAAACATAACTTCTTTTGAATGCTCTTTGCAATAATTTGCAAAACCACTTCTAGGTTTTAATAAAATATTAAAAATTTGTAAGATAAAATTAAATTTTCCATAAATTTCGTATGTTTGAAGCTTTACATAAAGCTCATTTGCTAACTCAAAATGCTTAATTATTTTTTGAAAAATCTCATCATTTTTTTGAATTTTATCAAACTCATCATCACTTAATAATATTTTTTCTTTACTTAAAGTTTTTTCTACTTTATACCAAAAGCTACTTGAATTTGATTGATAAATTTTATTGATTTCTACTAAATCTTTTTCAATTTTTTGCTTTTTTATATGGTCTTTAAAATCTTTAACACTATTTTTATCTTTAAAAAATTCATACCCTAGCAATGCATTTAAATCTTGTAAAATCATATTTGTTTTATGTGGAGTTTTGTAAGTACAAACAGATAGCTTATCATTTAAAATGATACCATTTTTAGCAAGTTCTATTTCTTTATAGTATTCTTTTACAAATTTTTGCAAATTTTCATAATCTTTATCATTTAAACCAAGTTGTTTAAATCCATTTTTAATCATACATAAAATTGATTTTTTATCATCATTTAACTCATCCTTTAATTGTTTTAAAGCTGTTTTTCCTAAATGTAAATACCTTGGATACAACAAACTACCCTTTGGTAAATATTCTTTAGAAATATCCAAATACCTTTGTGTTAAAATCTCTATTTTTTGCTCTTTATCGCTTTTTAGACTACTAAAAATACCATCGTTTAAAATGGTTTCAAATATATTTTCTAGATTATTGTGCTCTAAAGCTTCTTTTTTTAGTACTAAGGCATTGCAAATTTGACCTTGTTTATTAACTAAACTCTCATAAGGGGTGATACTTCTTGTAGGATCACAAGTTTTTAAAAAATCTAAAGCTTTACCATTTTGATATTTTTCGCCTAAAAGCTCTAACATATATTTCTTGTTTTTTAACTCGTCATCACTTTTGTATGGGATATAATTTATGTTATCTTTTATCGCTTTATATAGCTTTTTGTCATCATAAGTAGCGTTAGATTTACCATTAAAATACTGCCTAAAAACTCTCGTTTGAAAATTTGAAAGATTACAAATGATATTATAAAGCTCATCTTTAGAAATATTTAAAAAATCATAAAGATTTTTAATTTCTGAAAATCCTGTTTTGAATTCTTTTTTAATGTTTTTCAAATTTAGTTTATCAGCATTGCCTTGAATATCTTCAAAACGATTTAACAAATCCTTTATATCATTTTGATATCTTTTTCTGTGCTTATTATTGGTATTTTCAAGCTCTTTTATAACCGCGTCTATATAGTTTTGCAATTGTTTGCCATCAAAACCATCTTCTTGTTTTTTCAAATTTGCTTTTACAACTAACCTTTTTTGCTCTTTTAAATCTTGTAAAATATCATAATCTTTATCATCTAAAACTTTATCTATTTGACTATTTATAACATCATCTATATCTTTTTTATTTTTAGCACCTATGAAGATAGTTTCGATTAATTTTTCTTGATTTTCTTCATTTATGTTGTCTATATTTGGAGTATTTACATAGTTAAACCCACGATGTTTAAAAAGCCCATAAAATAATTCTAAAATACGAGTTTGGATATACTTATCTAAAGTTTTAAAATCTTCGTTAAATATATATGAGGCCAACTCTTTAAAGGCTCTTACTACAAAATCTTTTCTATTATGGTTTCTTCTTGTGTGTCTTTTAGTAGTTCTTTCATCAACTTTAAAATTTATTTTATCTACTACAAAAGTTGAAGAAAGTGGCTTATTTAGTTCTCTTGTAACAGGATTAAAAATCCTACTTGCACTTATTCCAACTCCATAAAATCCATAATATTTAGCACCTGTATCAAAGTTTAAAGAAAGAATTTGTTTATCATACATCATTACTCCTTATATGATTTTAATTTATATTATATAAGGATAATATAAATATAAATTAAAATAATAATTGTTAAGTATTAAATTATTTACAATCTATCACAATTAGTTTGAAAATATATAATATACAAAAGCAACAAATAATATTTTAGATAATATATGAAAATGGGAGAGCACCATCTCTCCCTATCAAGGTTACAGAGCTTTGCAAAAGCAAAGATACTAGAGCTTGATTTTTTACTAACTTTTCGGTATTTCTACCTACTTATGATTTCAAACGCTCGTTGTGATAGAATTAGATTTGCTTTTTAATTTTAGTGATACAAACTAAACATAGGTTTAATTTTTCCACTAAAGTACTAAAATTTGAAAGAATTTTAAAAGTGGAAAAATCACTACTTTTTAAAAACTCTCAAATACTTAACATACAAACAAGTTTTCCTTGCTATTGCAAACCTAATTCTACCACAACACGGTTTGAAACTTTACTATTAGCTCCTTCATCTTCTTTGTATTGCGATTGCAAACCTAATTCTACCACAACACGGTTTTAAACAATCTTAAATCACTTAAATCTATTTCATTCTGACTTAGATTGCAAACCTAATTCTACCACAACACGGTTTGAAACGTTTTGCTAGAAAATAAATATTTACTTCCTAGCCCTATTGCAAACCTAATTCTACCACAACACGGTTTGAAACTTAAAAACAAAAATAAAAAACTTATCGTAATTTTTTATTGTAAGCCCAATTCTAATAAAATTTAAATAGAAAAATAAAAACCTATTATTACCAAAATTTTTATTAATGCTTTTTTGCAAGACCTGCTTTTATATCTAAATTATTAAGCTTATTTATGCTTTTTGTTAGCTTGTCCATCTTGTCTGTACTAAGCTTTGCAATTTTGCCTAGTTTTTCTAATCTTTCTTGCTGTGTTTTTAGCTTATCAAATCCACCTAAGGCTAACTTTAGCCCTAAGCCAAACTGCATATCCATTAAGTTCTCCTTAATAATGTTTATTTATAATGAATGTAAGACTATATTTGATTGATATAGGTATAACGAGGGCTTGTAGCACTGGTGGGGTCTTTGCTAAAGCTTTAAAAGGTCTAATCAACCTTGCGTTAGTTAGCTTTCCCTCGCTCATCCAATTATTTTTCTTTGTTTAAAATTAAACTATCAACCAAAAACCTACCTTTATCAGGTCTTAAAATAAGTTTATATCTTCTACCTAAAATACTATACATAATGGTTTTACCTCTTTGCTTACTTTCTTTTTCATCTATACTACCCTCTTTAATAATCCTGTCTATTAGTGTATAATCAAGTGGAGTTATTTCAGTGTGTTTTAAATGTGTTGCTATTTGGTATTTATCTAAAAATACACTAGCACCATCAAGCTTTGCTACTTCTATAAAGGCGTGTTCTCTTTTATTGTTTTCTAATAATTTCTTAGTAATTTTGCTAATCTTTATTTTAAACTCCCTATCTATAAGCTCTTTTTGTTCTTCAGTTGGATTTGTTATGCCCATTTGTTTCATCTTTTGTTTTACAAAAGCTTCATATTTAGGCTTATATTCATCGTAAGAAACTTTTAGTTTTTTATATAAATCCTCTCTTTTCATATAATCTACGTAAGCATTATTCATAATTCTACGAGCTTGTTTTCTTAAAGTTTCATCTACACTTTTTACCTTTTCTTCTAATACTTTAAATAAAGCATTATTAGGCTCAATAGGATTATTATCAAATCCACGCACAGCAGCATTTAATGAACTTCTTGGGTCTTTTACGTTTTCTTTATAGCCAAGTGCTTTTGCTTCATCAAGGCTTAAAACCTGTGTTTTACACCTACAACCCCAGCTATTCGGTGGATAATTGTTACGCCAACAATAATGCTCCTTAGGTAAAATAAGTCCGTGAAAGGCTTTAAGTACAACTCTAACCCTATTATGCATAATCGCTACATATCTTAAGTAAGGCTTATCGCTTATAAGTTATTTTTTTTAAATCTTGCTAAACCATATACTTGTCTTAGGTTTTGATTAAAGACAACTCTTAAATGGTGTTTATGAAGTCTGCTAATGCTTTCTAGCTCTTTTACGCAATCTTAAAAGCTCATGCCATTTAAATAAGCCTTTTTTAAGTATGCTATGTATTCTTTTAAGTGTTTCAATTTCATTTATCCCATTAATTAAGAATGTTCTATTATAA
>NZ_JACGBA010000031.1:0-10699 GCF_020137685.1 Campylobacter sp. RM9331 | reverse complement strand
CGTGTAAATATCCACAAATTGACCCTAATATGGGAGTTTTAATAGGGCTTAAGGCTTTTGGAGCTGCTGTTTTAGGTGGTATTGGTAGCGTTGGCGGAGCTGTTCTTGGTGGGCTTATAATTGGATTTTGCGAAGTTTTAATAGTAGCTTTTGTGCCTGATTTAGCAGGGTTTAAAGATGGTTTTGCATTTATATTCTTAGTATTTGTTTTATTGTTTAAACCAACAGGAATTATGGGACAAGATTATGAAAGGAGTAGATTTTAATGAAAAATATATTTTCAATAATCATTTTAATCTTAGCAGTTTTAAGCATTTTTGCGGCTCAATATTGCTTGAGTGATTATGCTTTAAGAACTTTTATAAATATTAGTATTTTTATAATCTTGGCAGTATCTTATAATCTAATCAATGGTGTAACAGGGCAATTTAGCCTAGAGCCTAATGGTTTTGTAGCAGTTGGTGCTTATATTACGGCTTTATTATTGCTTGATATTGAAGCTAAGCAAGATCAATTTAGCTTATTAGACCCGCATCCATTTATTTTATCATTTCATACTGATAGCTTTTTTATAGCTTTATTAGCGGGTGGTTTTGGTGCTTTGGTTTTATCTTTAATCTTAAGTTTTGCTGTTTTTCGTGTAAGGGGAGATTATTTAGCTATCGTTACGCTTGGATTTGGGATAATTATTAAATTAATTGCACTTAATTTCGCAGCTTTTACAAACGGAGTGCAAGGGTTAAATGAAATTCCAAAACCGAATAATTTTTTATATATAGTTGGAATTATTACTATTATTAGCGTTATTTTAATACTTAATATCATTTATTCAAAATATGGCAGAGCAATGAAGGCTGTAAGAGATGATGAAGATGCAGCTTTAGCTATGGGGATTAATACTTTTAGGATTAAGACTTTAGCTTTTGGGACTAGTGCTTTTTTAGAAGGTGTAGCAGGTGGGCTTTTAGCTTGTTATATCACAAGTGTTACGCCTGAACAATTTGACTTTTTATTTACATTTCAATTATTAATTATCATAGTTTTAGGCGGATTAGGAAGCACTACAGGAGCAATTATTGGAGCTATTTTAGTAATTGGTGGAAGTGAGTGGCTTAGATTTTTAGATGAACCTATGAATATTTTTGGTTATGAGACAAAAGGTTTGCCAGGACTTAGAATGCTTGTGTTTTCTATCATATTAATTTTAGTAATGCTATTTGCAAGGCGTGGGATTTTTGGCGATAAGGAGCTAAGCGATATTATTTTTAAAAGGTTTAAAAAATGATTTTAGAGCTTAAGAATATTGATAAGAATTTTGGTGGAGTAAAGGCTATAAATAATGCAAATCTTAGCGTTAAAAAAGGTGAAGTTTTTGGACTTATTGGACCTAATGGAGCAGGGAAAACTACTTTATTTAATATAATTTCAGGAGCTTATAAACCAAGTTCGGGTGAGATTATTTTTGATAATAAAAACATTACAAATCTAAATCAATTAGAAATCACAAAATTAGGCATTGCAAGGACTTTTCAAAATATTAGATTATTTTCATCTATGAGTGTGCTTGAGAATGTTTTAATAGGGCTAAATTGTAGTATTAATTACAATATTTTTGAAGCGTTTTTGCATATTGCAAGATATAAAAAGGCTGAAAAACAAGCAAGAGAAGAAGCGATAAAAATACTAAATACTCTTAAAATCTCTCATTTAGCTAATGCAAAATCAACCGAATTAAGTTATGGAGAACAAAGAAAATTAGAAATAGCAAGAGCATTAGCACTAAAGCCAAAATTATTATTACTTGATGAGCCTGTAGCAGGAATGAATGGGACTGAGAGCAATGAATTAGCAGATATTATAACTACTCTTAAAAAAGAGCTTAGTATAGTGTTGATTGAGCATGATATGAAGTTTGTAAATAGCTTATGTGATAGGGTTTTAGTGCTTGATTATGGTAAGAGTATTTTCTTAGGCTCACCAAAAGAAGCAGTTAATAATAATGAAGTAATTAAAGCATATTTAGGAGATTTTTAATGTTAAAGGTTAAAAACTTAAGCGTTCATTATGGCTTGATTAAAGCTGTTGATAATATTAGTTTTCATATAAACTCAGGAGAAATCGTAAGTATAGTAGGCAGTAACGGGGCTGGTAAAACTAGCACTTTAAATGCGATTTTGAATATTCCTAAGCGTAGTGGGGAGATTAATTTTTTAGGTTATGAAATAGAAAGGCATAAAACTCATACTCTAGTTCAAAAAGGAATTAGCCTTGTGCCAGAAGGAAGAAGGGTTTTTTCAAATCTTAGCATAGAAGATAATCTTAAAATGGGGGCGTTTTATAATGCTGATAATTACGAGCATTTAAAAGAGCAAATGTATAGATTATTCCCACGCTTAAAGCAAAAAAACAATACCTTAGCAAGGAATTTAAGCGGCGGAGAAGCACAAATGTTAGCAATCTCAAGAGCTTTAATGGGAGAGCCAAAATTACTTATGTTAGATGAACCAAGTCTAGGACTTGCACCTAAGATTGTAGGAGAAGTTTTTGAGATAATTAAGGTTTTAAAAAATGAAGGAATTACTATTTTATTAGTAGAGCAAAACGCCCAACAAGCATTAAAAATAAGCGATAGGGCTTATGTTTTAGAAAATGGTAAAATCGTTTTAGAAGGCAAAGGAATTGACCTTGCAAATGATGATAATATTCGCAAAAAATATTTAGGAATTTAAATATAAAATCGGAATTAATTTTTCGGTTTTATATTTTAATATGATTTATTTTAGCCTTGTTATAAATTAATATTTATATATGAGATTTTATAATGATTATTTTTTTAGTATAAATATATTTTTATTATTTAACTTAGGAATTTAATTCTACTTATGTTTTAGCATTATCAATAAATATCAAGATGATTTTAAGTAAGATTTTATATAATCACTTTTATCTAAAATGAAAGTGTGTGATGAAAAATAAGAATTTAATTTACCAACTAGAAGGAAAACCCCCGTTTTTTGTAGCACTTCCTTTGGGAATGCAGCATGTTCTTGCTATGTTTACAGGAAATTTAGCCCCCATTTTGATAATTATAGGGGTGTTAAATAGTACGAGTATTGTAATATCCACGCAAGAAAGTATCAGTTTAATCCAATCAGCTATGCTAGCTTCTGGTATAGTAACTCTTCTGCAACTTTATCCAATCAAATATAAAAATATCCAAATAGGTGCTAATCTTCCAATAGTTATGGGGACTACATTTGCTTTTGTGCCAACAGCTATAAGTGTTGCAAATACTTATGGTTTTAGTGCAATTTTAGCTTCTTCTCTTATAGGCAGTATAATTACTATATTTATTGGTTTTGCTTACAAATATATCACAAAGATTTTATCTGAATTAGTAATAGGTGTTGTATTAATTGCAATCGGCATTAATTTATTAGATGTAGGTGTTAATTATTGTGCGGGTGGTTTAGCTGCTAAAAAAATGGGAACTTATGGGGATATTATTAATTTATGTTTATCTTTTAGCACTTTTGCAATCATTATTGCTATTCAACGATTTGCAAAGGGTATCTTTAAAGTTTCAGCTATTTTAATAGGTCTTGTTGTGGGATATTTTTTAGCTTATATGGTAGGTAGAGTAGATACTAGTATTATTAGCGAAGCAAGTTGGTTTAGCTTGCCTATTCCAATTATTTTAATTAATGAATTTCATTTTGAACTAGCCCCTATTGTAAGTGCCATTATCGTTTATATAATCACAAGTTTAGAAACTATTGGAAATGTTAATGGAATTACCGTAGCAGCTTTTAATAGGTGTGCTAAAGAAAAAGAAATCAGTGGAGCTATTTTAGCAGATGGTGTTGGTTGTATGGTGGCTAGTTTGTTAAATGCTTTACCTAATACAGCTTATGGTCAAAATGCAGGAATAATAGCAATGACAAAAATTATAAATAAATATTGCATAGCTTTAGGTGCTTTTTTTATTATAGTATCAGCTTTTATTCCTAAATTAGGAGCTGTTTTTAGGACTATTCCAGATAGTGTTTTAGGGGGTGCAGTTATTATGATTTTTGCTATGATTTTGATAAATGGTATTAAGATTGTAGCTTATGCTGGATTTAGCAACAAAAATGTAATGATATTAGGTATTACTTTTGGTCTTGGGTATGGGTTTGGAGTCCATCCTGAAATTACTAGTAATTTGCCAGGTTATATAAGTTGGGTTTTTAAAGATAGCATAGTAGGAGTTTGTGTAATTTCTATGATAGCTTCTTTAATTTTTGCAAAAGATAAATAAGGGTGAGTATGAAAGAAGAATTTAAAACGATAGGTAAAAGTGAAACAAGATGGGATGCTTACGCTAAAGTTACAGGTAAAGCAATTTATACTGCTGATATTCCTACTAAGAAAAAGTTTTATGCAAGAATAGTAAGATCTAGCATAGCACATGGATATGTTAAAAGTTTTGATTTTAGCGAAGCTTTAAAGGTTGATGGGGTTATTAAAATTTTAACTTATAAAGATATGCCAAAAACTAAGTTTGCAACCGCAGGTCATCCATTTGGACTAGACCCAAAGACTAGAGATAGGTATGATAGAACCATTTTAACAGAGCATGTTAGATTATTTGGAGATGAAATAGCAGCTGTTATTGCAACCACTGATTTAGCTGCAAAAATTGCTGTAAGTAAGGTAAAGGTTGAATATGATGAGCTTCCTTTTTATCTAACCCCACAAGAAGCAATGCAAGAAGGGGCTGCGAAAATTCATGAGGATTTAGATAGCAATATAATGGCTCATACTATTAGTAAAGTTGGAGATGTAGAATCGGCTTTAGCTAATAGCGATTATGTTTTTAGTGATACATTTAAAGTTCCTTTACAGCAACATTGCCATATGGAAAATCAGATTGCTTATGCTTATAAAGACCAAGATAATCGTTATGTGGTAGTAAGTTCAACTCAAATTCCACATATTTTAAGAAGAATTTTAGGCGAAGTTTTTGAAAAACATTGGAGTTATTTTAGAGTAATAAAACCTTTTGTTGGTGGTGGTTTTGGTAATAAACAAGAAGTAACAATAGAGCCACTTTGCGTTGCTTTATCTATGGCTATGGGTGGAGAAATTGTTCAAATTGCACTTGATAGAGAAGAAAGTATCGCATATACAAGAACAAGACACGAAATGGAATATAAAGCAAAAATGGGTATTAGTAAAGATGGCTTTATAAATGCTTTAGATATAGAAGTATTATCAAATAAAGGAGCTTACGCATCTCATACTCATTCGGTTGGTATTAAAGGTGGTGGAGTTTTATTATCTTTATATAATATTCCTAACTTTAGATATGACATTAAAACCGTTCATACAAATATAGCAACAGCTGGGGCTATGAGAGGATATGGAGTTCCACAGGTTATGTTTTTTATAGAAAGTTTTATGGAAAATGTAGCTAGAAAAATGGGTTTTGATTCTATTAGTTTTAGAGAAAAAAATATAGTAGGAAATGATGTTTTAAATCCACTAAATCAAGTTATTCAAAAATCAGCTAAATTAAAAGAATGTATTGAGGTTGCTAAAGAGAAATTTAATTACTATGAAAAACAAAAAGCCTGTAAAGAATTTAAACACCCTTATAAAAAGCGTGGGGTAGGGCTTGCAACCTTTACTTATACAACAGGTGTTTATCCAAAGGGCTTAGAAACAGCAGCAGCTAGAGTAATACTAAATCAAGACGCACATATTAAACTAATGCTAGGTTCAACTGAAATCGGACAAGGTTCTGATACGGTTTTAGCTCAAATGGCAGCAGAAGTTTTAAGTATTCCTTATGATTGGGTTATAGTTGATGCGAATACTGATACAGATACAGCTCCATTTGATACAGGAGCTTATGCTTCAAGACAAAGCTATGTAACAGGGCTTGCAGTAAAAGAAGCTGCTTTAAAATTAAAAACAAAAATATTAAAAGCAGCAGCGAGATTAAAAGATGTTGATTTTGCAAATCTTGATTTAGAAAATGCAAATATTGTTTTTAAGAATAAAGAAGTTTTAATGAGTTTGGCTGATTTTGCTTTACACACTACTTATGATTGGCAAAAGGCTAAAAGTTTATCGGCATTTGCAAGTGTAAATTGCCATACAAATTCTTATAGTTATGGTATTACTATGGCTATGGTTGAAGTTGATATGAATACAGGAAAAATAGAGATATTAGATATTTTAAATGTTCATGATGCTGGTAAGGTATTAAATCCACTTTTAGCAAGCTCTCAAGTAGAAGGTGGAATGGGAATGGCAATTCCTTATGCTTTATTAGAAGAATTAAAATATGACAAAAAAACAGGTAAGATTTTAAATAATAATCTTTTAGATTATAAAGTTCCAACTGCACTTGATGTTCCTGATTTAGATGTTAGTTTTGTTGATAATTATGACCCTTATGGTCCATTTGGTAATAAGTCTTTAGGTGAACCTCCTATGTGTTCTCCTGCACCTGCTATTAGAAATGCAGTGCTTGATGCTACAAATATAGAGTTTAATCAAATTCCAATAACACCAGAAAGATTTTTTCAAGCTAAGGATAAAGAATGTATTATTTAAGTAATTACACGGAAGCAAAAAGCGTTAATGAAGCTAGTAGGCTATTAAAAACTATAGATGATTCGGTATTAATTGCAGGCGGAACTGATATTTTAATTAAACTTAGAAGTTTGGATAAAAAATATGCAAATAAGCATTTAATAGGAATTAATACTTTAAAAGAATTAAAAACCATAACAATTGATGATGAGTTTATTCATATAGGCGCATTATGCACTTTTGATGATATAGAAAATAATGAAATTATAAAAAATAATTTAACAAATCTAAAACAAGCAGCTGCTCTAGTTGGTGGCCCGCAAATTAGAAATATGGCTACAATAGGTGGAAATATTTGCAATGGCGCAACTTCTGCTGATAGTGCTTCAAGTCTTTTTACTCTTGATGCGATTTTGGTTATTTACAATGAAGACACACGCAAAGAAATTGCTATAAATGATTTTTATATCAGTTCTGGTGTTGTTAAATTAGAAAAAGGAGATATTTTAACAAGTATTAAAATTCCTAAAAAATCTTTTAATGGTTATGTTAGTAAATATATAAAATTTGCTCAAAGAAATGCTATGGATATAGCTACAATTGGAGTTAGTGTTATGTTAAAAACTAATAATGATGAGATAATTGATTTAAAATTAGCTTACGGAGTGGCTGCTCCTACTCCTATTAGAGCTAAAGAAAGTGAAAAATTAGCAAAAGGTTTAAAATTAACTAAAGATAATATTGAAAAAATTGCTAATAATATTTTAAATGAAACAAAGGCAAGAGATTCTTGGAGAGCTTCTAAAGATTTTAGAAATAATCTTTTAACAACGCTTACAAAAAGAGCTATTTATGAATTAATAGGAAAAAATTATGAAAATTAAAACTTATATAAATGATAAATTTTATGAATTACACATTGACCCTAGAATGTCATTGCTTGAATTAATAAGAAATGTATTGCAACTAAGTGGAACTAAAGAAGGCTGTAGTGTTGGTGAATGTGGAGCTTGTGCTGTTTTAGTTGATGGTAAAAATGTAAATAGCTGTATTTATTTAGCAGCTTGGGCTGATGGTAAAAAAATAACTACTATAGAAGGTTTAACCCCTTTTGATGGCTTAAGTCTTTTACAAGAAAATTTTGTAAAAAATGGAGCTGTTCAGTGTGGATTTTGCACTCCTGGGTTTATTATTTCATCAACTGCTTTGCTTAGTAAAAATAAAATGCCTACTAAGTTTGAAATAAGGCGAGGGGTGTCTGGTAATCTATGTCGTTGCACAGGATATAAAAAAATCTTTCAAGCCATAGAAGATACTGCAAATAATGCTAAATGAAGCTTTAGATATTAAATATAAAGACAAAATTGCGATTATAGGCTCTGGTGGGAAGACCACTTTTGCTTATAATCTAGCTAAACAAAATCAAGATAAAATCACAATTCTTACAACAAGTACAAAAATGTATGAAGTAAAAGATATAAATTTTAATAATCTATATAATCAAACAAGTATTACAAATCTTAAAAAAGGCGTTAATTTATGTGGAAAAATTATTGACAATAAAGTAAATGCTTTAGATGATTTTAGTGATTTTTATAAAAATTGTGATTTGTTTATATATGAAGCTGATGGAGCTAAGGAATTGCCTTATAAAGTTTGGAAAAATAATGAGCCTGTTATTTTAGAAAATACCAATAAAATAATAGGAATTATTCCACTTCATTTATTAAATTATCAATTAAATGAGAATTTCATTCATAGGTTTGATGATTTTTTGAAAGTATTTGAAGTGAGTAAAAATGATGTTTTAAGTATTGATTTAATAGAAAAAATTTGTTTAAAAATGTTTGAAAATATTAGTTTAAATTCTGATAATTTTATTTTTTTTAATAGATGTGATGATTTAAAAGTATTAAATGAACTTGCAAAAAGATTAAAAAATTTTAGATTATTAGCTGGTTTTTTAAAAGAAGAAAAATATATAAGGCTTAATTTTTGAAAGGAATTTGTATTATTTTAGCAGCTGGATATTCAAGAAGGCTTGGTTTAAATAAATCATTTTTAAAATATAAAAATACTTATTTTATTGATTTGATTATTCAAAAAACTTTAGAGCTTAATATGGATATTAAAATAGTTGCTAATGAGAATAATTACGAGTATTTAAAGACAAATTATAAAGATTTTAATGTGGTTTTAAATGCCTTTAATAAGGGTCAAAATACAAGTATAAAAATAGCTTTAAATAATGTTTTAGATTATGATTACGCCATATTTTTACCGATTGATCAAATATTTTTAAAAACTAATTCAATAAAAACTATCATTTCAAAATATAAAGAAAATTATATTGTTGTTCCTAGATTTAATAATATTAATTCCTTGCCTACTATTTTTGATAAAAAATATTTTAAAGAATTGTGCGAATTAGATAATGATAGTGGTGGAAGAGTGCTAATTCAAAAATATAAAGATAAAGTAATTTTTGTTGATTTATATGATGAATTAGAAGGAAAAGATATAGATACTAAAGAAGATTTAAGGTTGATTGATGAGTGAATTTATAATTATTAGAGGAGCGGGTGATATTGCTAGCGGTATTGCTGCTAGGCTTTTTAGAGCAGGCTTTAAGATACTTTTATTAGAATGTTTAAAACCAAGTTCAATTAGAACAAAAGTTTGTTTTTCTCAAGCAGTTTATGATAAAACTTGTGAAATAGAAGGTATAAAAGCGAAGTTAGTTAATAAAGATGAGATTTTAGATTGTAAGGATTTTATCCCTATTATAATTGATGAGAATTTAGATATTTTAAATTATATAAAACCAAGGGCTTTAATTGATTCAATTTTAGCTAAAAGGAATTTAGGAACAAATATTAATATGGCTCCTGTTGTGATTGCTATTGGACCTGGATTTTGTGCTGGAATTGACGCTCACGCTGTAATTGAGAGTAATCGCGGCCATAATTTAGGCAAGGTTATTTTAAGTGGTTTTACTGAAGAAAATACAGGAATTCCTGCTGAAGTAAAAGGAATTGGAGCAAAAAGAGTAATCTATGCAAACGATAATGGAATCTTTAAAGCTATTGCTAAAATAGGTGATATTGTAAAAGAAGAAGAAATTATTGCATATATTGATAATACACCTGTTAAAGCTAGTATAAGTGGGCTTTTAAGAGGTATTATTAATGATAATTTTGAAGTAGTAAAGGGTCTTAAAATTGCAGATATTGACCCAAGAATTAGTGAATATGAAAATTGCTTTAGTATTTCAGATAAGGCTAGGAGCATAGGTGGTGGGGTTCTTGAAGCTTTGATGTATTTTGAAAATAGGAATAAAAATGGATGAATTGATAATAAAAGAAATATATAAAAGATGTGAGAAAAATGAAAAAATTGCCTTAATAACTCTTACAAAATCAAGTGGTAGCACTCCTAGAAATGCAGGTTCTATGATGGCTTTATTTAGCGATGGCACAAGCATTGGAAGTATAGGTGGTGGTAAATTAGAATTTGAAGTTTTAAAAGAAGCTAAAGAATGTTTAGAAAATAATAAAAGTAAAATTTTTAATCACGAATTAACACCGAATGGAGACTTAAAAATGCAGTGTGGCGGGCTTGCGAGTGGTTATATAAAAATTATTAATCAAAAAGCAAAATTAATAATATGTGGAGCAGGACATATTGGTAAAGAAATACTATTTTTATCAAAATATTTAGGTTTTTATTCCATTTTAATTGATGATAGACAAGATTATTTGCAAGGTTTAGCAAATGAAGAATATTTTAGCAATTATGAAGATTTGAGTTTTTTAGATATTGATGATAATACTTATGTAATTATTGTTACAAAATCTCATTTAGATGATTATAAATGCTTAAAAAATGTAATAGATAAAAATACAAAATATGTTGGTGTTATTGGAAGTAAAACTAAACATAAATTCATTAAAGATGAGCTGATTAAAGATAATTTTAGTGCCGAATTATTTAATAAAATTTATGCTCCAATAGGTTTAGACATTGCAAATCAGGAGCCAAGAGAAATTGCGTTTAGTATTTTAAGTGAGATTTTACTTATCAAAAATCAAGGTAAATTAGCACATAAAAAAAA
>NZ_JACGBA010000030.1:0-10724 GCF_020137685.1 Campylobacter sp. RM9331 | reverse complement strand
CTAGAGTTAAAGATTAATAGTTTAGCCCAACTTCTATCATTATGCTTCTTCCACTTGCATAATCATATATTAGCTTATCGTCTTTTTTGCTTGCGTTTATTTTATTTTTTGTATTTAATAAATTTTCAATATTTACATTTGCAAAAAACTCAATATCTTTTTTCATTTTATATTTATAAGCTATATTCATATCCCAAGTGAAGTGATTATTTAGCTTAATTAACTCATATTCTCTAATGCGTTCAGCTCTATTATAGCTAGAAATTAAAGCCTTTTTGCTAGGTGTAAAAGTAAATAAATTTGTAAATCCTAAACCATAATCAGGAATATTTAAATTATATAAAAAGGTGATTTTGTATTTATCATAATAATCAATTATCGGAAGGTCTTTTTGAGCTATTATTTCGCCATTATATTTAACTTGATTATTTCTATCCCACTCATCGCTTTTATAATCTTTAAAATCTGATTTTTTCTTTGTATAGCTTGCACTTAGGCTAAAATCATTTAAGGTATTAAAGATTTCAATGCTTTTAGCGTTTGCTATATCTAGGCTTATAATATCAGCTTTTGAAGTGCCTAAATTAGTATAAACTTTATAATTTTTTGATAAATTTTCATCATCAATATTGGCTAAGCCTAAAGTTTCTTTATCGCTTAAAACCACTTGATTTTTGCCTAATCTTTTTAAGTATTTTAAACTAAGCTTTGTGTTTTTAAACTCGCCCCTATAAAATACGCTAAACTCATCATTAAATGAGCGTTTTAACTCGTTAAAATTATACATATTTTTCTTACCGCCAGTTTGCTTAAACTCTTCATTATAATCGGTTCTACTTAGAAATTGTGTATAAGAATAAATCTTATCATATAGCTTATATGTGAAGAAATTCTTACCATAATATCTATTAAAACCAGTTCCAAAGAAATTGCTCTCATCACCTAATAAATCAAACTCACTTGTAATTCTAGGAGCTATATTAAACTTTTTAATAATACCATCATAGCTTCCCCTTGCACCTAATCTTAGATTAAATCTTTTGTATTGAATATCATCTTCTAAATATAAATCAAAATTAGTTGCGCTAATTCCTGTTTTAAATTCCGGAGTAAAAGTTGCGTTTTTTAGATATTGCCCTGCTCCTGCATTGCCTTTCCTATCCACAGCATCACCCATTAGGCAAAATACATCACCATCCTTACAAACCACATCATTAGGTAAAATAGCGGGATTATAGTATTCTGCTAAGTGTTTTAAGGTCTCATAAGAAGCTTTTTTATGACTTAGCTCAAGTCCTGCATAAAAAGTATGCTCTGTATCTTTAAACTCTTTTACATCGCTTTCAAAATCAAGCTTATAATTTAACTCCTTTGTTCGTTCCCTTATATCTCCATAACCACCTTTCATAGAGTAAGTTCCAATGCCCCAATTTGCAACTTTGTTTGTAAAAAAGCCAAATTTCATATTTTTATCAAAATACCTTGCACTATCTTGAATGCTGTAGCCTAAATTTTGAGTGATATTAAAGCTATCAAATTCGCTAAAAAGCTCAATATTTGAAATTATCCCGCCAAATTTAGCTTCTAAATTAGAATCAATCACACCTTCTAAAAAGCCCTTATAAATGCTAGGTGCATAGATAATGCTAGGCCTAATTATATGATTATCTAAAGCAATAAAGCCTTTTAATAAAAAGTTTTCATTTCTTCTACTTTGATTAGGATAAAAATATCCTTGCGCTAAAACTTCTCTTTTTGTTGGCATTTTTATCATTGAAGTTGTTCTTGAATAATCAAACAAAATCCCATAATCATCGCTAAAACGACTTTCTAAATAAATATTTTGATTTTGTTTTACGAAATTATTATTTAGGTTTTTGCCACTTTTTGTTTCATAAGAAGCTTTGTTTTCTTCATCTATTATGATTTTATTAAGGTTGCCATCTGTATAGCTAGTAGATATTCTAGCTCCAAATGTTTTAATTGGGTCTTTTAGTTTAGTATCTATTACCCCACCTTCAAAATTGCCGTATTTTGCACTAACATTACTATCTAAAACTTTTATACTTTTTAAAATATTTGTATTAATCACGCTGCCTTGAGCTCCCATAACAGGTGCTCTCCATAGTGATGCTGCGTTTATGTTTTGATTACCTGCTGGGTCAATCGCATTATCAAAACTCATCCCATTTACTAAAAATGCGTTTTGATAAAACGGTGCTGCGTTTATGCTAAAATCCTTTGGGCTGATTTCTGCTTGATTTGTAGATATATTATCAGTTGAGTTTGAAAATATATTAGAATTTTGCTTTACAACCTCATCTATTTTTTTACTTGAATTTGTGTTTTGAAAATTATATATTTTATAACTTGAGTATTTTGAATACCCCCCCCCATTAGCTAGATTTTGTCTATTTTCTACGCTAATTTCACCTACATTTAAATCATTTGCATAAACTAAGCTTGCAAATAATAATAAAGATAATTTGGTTTTCATTCGTTCTCCTTTGAAAAACGATAATTATTACCAAATTAACTTAAGCTAATATGAATTTAATACTAATTATTAAAATCTAAATATAAATTAAAAATTCAAATTAGAATTCTATTTACATCTTACTATATTTCAAACTTAATTTAAATTTTACCAATAGTAATTTGTATTATTTATATTAATTTCAATAATCAAGCTTAGGGCGTATTGTTTCATCACTTGAAGGTGGGAGTTCTGGATAAACTATCTGTGGTAGTTTGCCACTAAGTGATTTTAAAAAGCTTATTATATTTTTGATTTCTTGCTCGCTTAGTTCAATTCCAAGCTGAATTCTTCCCATAGATTCAACTGCTTCAGTTAAGCTCCAAATACTGCCATTATGAAAATATGGGGCTGTTCTTGCTACATTTCTTAAGGTAGGAACTTTTACTCTATTGTTTTCATTTCCGTTAAAATCTCCATAATTTACATATTGATACCTAACAAAGCCAAAACCCCTAAATGCTCCGCCAACATTTATCCCGTAATGGCATAAAACACAACCTTTATTAATAAATGTTCTAAGCCCTTGTTTTTCATCAAAACTTAAAGCATTTACATTGCCTTCTAAAAACTCATCATATCTTGAAGGAGTTATCAAAGTTCGCTCAAATATGCCAATAGTTGCTGCAATTAAGTCAAAATCAATATTAATATCATTTGAAAAAGCGTCTTTAAACTCATTTACATATTCAGGAATACTTTTGATTTTTTCTACTACGATTTGGCTATCTTCTGCCATTTCTACATTAGCTTGGATAGGTCCTTTTGCTTGTTCTTTTAGATGATTTGCTCTGCCGTCCCAAAATTGATTCGGGTTAAACACTGCATTATAAACGCTTGGAGCGTTTAGATGATGTGGATTTGCTTGCCATTTGTGTCCTGTACTAGCTGCTATGCCATCAACTCCACCTAAGCCTAAATTATGACAAGTATTGCACGATATTAGCCCGCTTCTTGAAAGTCTTGGGTCAAAATAAAGCTTTTTGCCTAATTCAATTCTTTTAGTTGTAGTTGGATATATTTCATAATCAGGGCTTGTATTTTTAATTAGCTCTTCTAATTCATAAGCATTGCTAGGGATTGCTTTTAGTCTTATTTTTTTAGCATAAGCGATTAGAGTTTTATCATCTATATTAAAAATATCTTCTCTAATTTGTCTAAAACTGAGCTCATTAGAAATTGCAAAACTAAGTGCAAATCCTAAAAATATTAATTTTTTCATACAAGCTCCTTTTAGTAATTTTTATAATGATATTAATAATTATTTAATAATATTAAATATTAATAATTATAATCAATAAAAAAGGAAAGATTATGAGAAAACTTTTTATTTTGTTTTTTTGTGTTTATGCAATAGCTAGTGATTTAGCGAACAAATGTAAAGAAAATGATTATTCATCTTGCACAAATCTAGCAATTAGCTTAATAAATAGTGATATTAAAAGAGCTAAAAAATTATTAGCACTATCTTGTGAAAAAGATGTTGCCTTAGCTTGTCATCGCCTAAGTATGATTTATTTTAATGGTGCTAAGAAAAATACACAATTAGCAAAAGAATTAGCAAATAAAGCTTGTGATTTAGGCTATTTGCAAAGTTGTCATAATCTAGGAAATATTTATAAATACTCTTTAGCTAAAACTAAGCAAGATTTTCTTAAAGCAATAAATTATTATGAGAAAAATTGTGATAAAAAATACGCAAATTCTTGCTATGAGCTTGCAAATTTATATCAATATTATTTACCTATAAATGATGATTATGTTTTGCTAAATCATAGTAAAGCTTGTGATTTAGATTTAGCCGCGTCTTGCTATCAGATAGGCTATTTTGCGTATTTTAAAAAATATAATTTAAATGATTTAAAACTTGCTTTAAAATACTTCTTAAAAGCTTGCGAACTAAATTACAACCTAGCTTGTATGATGAGTGCAAATATTTATGAAAAACAAAATAATTTAGAAAATGCTTTGAAATTTTATAAAAAAGCTTGTGATTTAAGAAGTTTTACATCTTGTAATAATTACGAAAGAATTAAGGATAAGAAATGAAAAAATTATTATTAATATCAAGTTTTTTTATAAGTTTAAGTTCCTATGATTTTGGTATTAAAATAAATGAGTTTAATTCTAGCGAAGTTGATAGTTATTTTAATTATGAATATGGAAAAAGCAGACCTTACACATGCAATCTGCGCTCATCTTTCTTGCCAAACACAAAAAAAGGCGAAATTTTTAAGAAAATGTTTGGTGATAAAAAAGCTTATAAAAGTCTTAGAAGTCTAGCTTGTAATATTGATGAAAATAATTATTTTTTATGGCTTATTTTTAAAGATGATATTTTAAAGCAAATAAAATACGAACTTAATAAAAATTACGAAGATTTAAAACAAGAATTATTATTTAAATATGAGTTAATCAAAGAAAACAAGGTAAATCTTGATGATTATTATATAAGTGATTATGATGAATTTGAAATAGGAATTAACACTAAATGCAATGCTAAATATTGCAGAGATTTTAGTATTTTTAAGATTAGTGATAAAATTGAGCTTATATTAATTAATGCAAATTTTAACAATATAAAAAAATCAAGCGTAATAATTAGAGCAAAAGATTTAAAAGAACTTTATGATAAAAATAAATTTAATTTAAAGTGATTTTAATTTTCATTATATTATAATCTAATAATGATTATTATTTTGGGGATTTTATGAAGAAAGTTTTTCAATGTTTTATTATTTGCTCTTGTGCTTTAGCAGAAATTAATGTTGGCAGTATTGATGTAATTGGTGAAAGTGCTAGTTTGATTATTAATCAAAAAAGTACTATTTATTCAAATAAATTTTTAAAAAATTTTGCAAGCAATAATAAAGACATAAGCTCTATTTTAAAATACAATCCAAATGTAAGCTTTGATGTAAGCAATAATTCAAGCTTTAATGGTGCAAATATTGTGCCTGATAAAATAAGTATAAACGGAAGTCTTTTTTATCAAAATAATTTTACCCTTGATGGAATAAGCATTACAAACGATATTGACCCAGCGGGTTCAAGTACTGTATTAGATGATAAAGGGCAGTTTGCAACACCATCTCAAGGCGTATTTTTAAACACTAATATTCTTGATAGTGTAGAAGTATTTGATAGCTTTATCCCTGCTAAATACGGCGAATTTACAGGTGGTGTAGTTGATAGCAAGAGCAAAAATCCTAGCAAGGATTTAAGTTCTTATGTTAATTTTGGTTTTACTTCAAGTAATTTAACTAAGACTTTATATCCTGATTGCGATGAAAATGATATTTCATGCCTTGTTAGAATAACAACTTATGAAAATGATTTAAGCAATACAAGTTCAAAAAAATGGAAAAAATATAATACAAATTTTGGATTTTCAAATACTTTTAATGAAAAATTTGGAGTTTTGTTTGATTTTTCAAACTTAAGAAGTGTTATTACAAAGCCTAGCAAAGCACTTGATGAGAATTCTTATGATATTAAAAATATAAGCCAAAACTTTTTATTAAAACTTAATTATATTGCAGATAATGGAATAATCCTAACTCCAAGCATAATTTATGCACCTAGCAAACAAGAATACAATACAAGCGATAATTTAAACGGACATTACTCAATTACTCAAAAAAATATCGTATCAAAAATCAATTTATTTTATGAAAACGATAATTATGCAATAGATTCAAACTTATCTTATTCTAAATTAAATTACAATAGAGATTCTGATACTAGCATTATGCAAATTTGGAAGAGTTCAAATATAAATAATTGGAGCAATTCTAGTATAGCAAGAGTTGGATCAACTACTGCTGTTGATAGATTGCAAGATAATTTAAGCTTAGATTTTGATTTTAAATATTATTTAGATCATCATACTTTAAATTCAGGTTTTATTCTTAGCAATACAAAAGTAAGCCATCAAATTGATGAAAATGGTGCAATTTATGCAACTCCTAAAACTTTAAGTGGTGAGTGTTTAGCAAATGATATTGCGTGTTTAAAAGATGATTCATTTAATAATGCAGGGCAATTCTTATCTAGTTTGATTAAATATGATGGAACAAAACATGTAGTAAAATCAAATAATCTTGCATTTTATTTAGAAGATGAGTTTAGCTTAGATGCTTTTACTTTAAGATTTGGTGCTAGAGCAAATTATGATGATTTGTATAAGAATTTTAATTTTGCTCCTAGAATTAAAGCTGATTATGAGTTTAATGAAGATAGCAAAGTAAGTTTAGGTTATGCAAGATATTATGGAAGAATGCCTTATGCTTATGTTTTAAACTCGCTCATTTCTTCATCAAATCAAACTTATACAAGAACAACAGCTCAAGAAAAATGGAGCTTAAAAGCTGATTTTAAAAGCCCTAAAATGAGCCAAAATAAATTAAAAACTCCTTATGATGATGAGATTGCGTTTTTGTATCATCAAAAATTTTCTAATATTAGTTACGATTTTAAATATATTTTTAGAAATTCAAAAGACTTAATAATGACAGCTAAATCAAAAAGATTAGGCATAATTGAAAGCGATGGAATAGAAAAAACATATTACGCAAATATAGGAAAATCAAAAAATCATAATTTTAGTTTAAGTATTAGCAATGCAAATGAAATAGATATTTTTGGTGTTAAAAATAACTTTGCTTTAATAGCTAATTATGCTATTAATAAAAAGAATATGCAAGATTATACAACAGACCTTTTTAGCTTACTTGATAGCAATACAAGACCTGATAAGAACGGAAGAAGCTATGATAAAGAAAATATTATGTGGGATGGAAAAGTCATAAAAATAGAAGATAAACCAAATCTAAGCTTTGCTAAACCTTGGGCTATTAGACTTGCTACAACGCATAATTTTAATAATTTTACATTATCAAATTTTATTCACTATGAAGCTGGATATGATTATGAAAGAGCTTATGATTTTATAATAAATGATACTACTAAATTGAAGGCTTATGAGATAGCTCATCAAAACTCTAGCATTTTATATGATTTAAAACTTAAATATGAAAATCAATTCAAAAAAGTAAATTATTACGCAAGTATTGATATAGGAAATGTTTTTAATACAAAAAGAGCGAATAACGAATATTCTATGATGCAAGGTAGGTCGTTTTATTTTGAAGTAGGAGCGAAATTTTAATGCCAAATTTATTGCTAGAAAATGAAATAGACTTTATAGTTTTTATTATATTAGGTGTAATGAATGCTTTATGTATTGCGGTTTTGATTGAAAGAATTGTGTTTTATTGTGTTTTCAAATATGAAAATTATAAAAGTTTAGAAGAATTTGAAATAGGAATTAGCAAAAATCTAATAATTCTTTCAATCATAGCCCAAAACGCACCTTATATAGGGCTATTGGGAACTGTTTTTGGCATAATGATGGGTTTTAACAATATTGATGATACTGGTAAGATAATAAGTGCATTAAGTGGTGCTTTAAAAGCTACTGCGGGCGGGCTTATTGTTGCAATACTTGCTTTAGTAATATTTAATATTTTTGATAGATACAATGCAAAGCTGATTGTAAAATATAAAAAATTAAATAATCTTGTTACAAAATGAATAAACCTACCTTAAACATAATCCCATTAATTGATGTAATGCTAGTAATTATCATAATATCACTTAGCGTACAAAGTTTTGTAAAATATAAAGCAATTGATGTAACCCCACCACTTAGTAAAAGCGAACAAAATGCTGAAACCAAAGCAAATGTTTTAATAATTTCAAAGGAATTTGAATTAAGAGTAAACGATGATTTAATTAGTTTAAATGATTTGGTAAGCAAAATTAATAAAGATGAGAAATTAAACATAATTTGTGATGAAGAATTGTATTTTAAAGATTTTATAAAAGTAATTTATGAATTAAAAAATAATAATTTTAATAATTACACAATACTTACAAGGCTTAAACAATGAAAATAATTGTAATTTCTGTTTTGATATTTTTAGCTCAAGTTTTTGCCGTTTCTATAATACATGTAAAAGATGAAAGCAAATTAAAAAATCAAACAAGCATAAGCTTAAATGCTAGTAATTTTAGCTTTATACAAGATAGCCCTAAAGAAGAGTTAGTGGAAGAAAAGCTTGAAGAAGTTAAAGCTGAAGCAAAACAAGAGATTAAAGAAGGTATAAAGAAAAAAATCAAACCTAAAGAAGAATTAAAAAAACAAAGCGAAATAAAAAAAGTAAAACAAGTTATAAAGCCTGAAGTAAAACAAGTTGTAAAACAAGAAGAAAAGCAAGAAATTAATCAAAATTATGGAACAAATATTGAAGGAAAAGCCAACGCAAATAGTCTAAACAATAATTCCAGCAATGGTTTAAATGATAAAGCTTTAGCCTTGTTTATAAATGAGCTTTTAAATAAATATAAAAAATACCCAAAAAGAGCAAAAATGCTAAATATTAAAGGCAAAGTAGTAGGTAATTTTATGATAAAAAACGACGAGCTTACTATAAATATTATAGAAAGTTCTCACGAAATGTTTTTGCAGCAAACAAAACAAACAATAAGAAAAGTCAAAAACAAAATCCCAAAACAAGCACATAATATGAAAATATCTTTTGTTATTAATTACAAAACAAACGAAGAAATTTGACTTATTCAAATTCTTTTATCATACAAATTCTTACTATCTTTATACGCCATTAAAATAGCTAATAAATCTCTTTCATCTTTGATATTTTGAATATTAATTTTGCTAAGTATTTCTTCCATACTTTCACGAGTGCTAGTGCCTTTTACTTCTATTTTTTCTCTAGGTTTTTCTTCTTCATATTCAGCTTTTATTTTTAGATATTCTTTCTTAAAATCATCTATGCTTATTTTTTCATCTGCAAATAATCTAAAAAGCCTTTCATCATCGCTAAAATTAAATCTTAAATTATCATAATATGTAAAGCTACCACTACTACTATTTATAGGATTTGCTTGCAAAAAGCTTTGCAAATCTTTTTTAATCTCTATATCAGAATGCTTTGCAAAAGCTCTTTGATAAATACTATCTGTCTTATAATCATTTTGAACTTGTAAAAACAAATCAAACATATCATTAGGCTTAGCA
Organism: Campylobacter sp. RM9331; assembly: GCF_020137685.1. Taxonomy (NCBI): domain Bacteria; kingdom Pseudomonadati; phylum Campylobacterota; class Epsilonproteobacteria; order Campylobacterales; family Campylobacteraceae; genus Campylobacter; species Campylobacter sp. RM9331. Next base: position 1,086 of record NZ_JACGBA010000030.1, on the reverse strand, counting down.
ATTTGGCTAAGCTCTTTGCTTAAATCTATCTTTTTTAAATCTTTATTATTTGTATTAATAAGATTTATTTGATTTAAAGATGGGTTGATTTGCATTTATGTCCTTTTGTTTATAAACTCGGTTTCTAGCATAGATAAAACATAAGCATCATAACTATCTTTTTGCTCTCTTAGAGATTTTACCAAGTTTGCTAAGTTTTCTTTATACACATTTAAATCGCTCTTTACTTCAATCGGTTCTCTTTTAATCTCTTTAGTATCTAGCTCTTTTGCTGCTAAATCCTTAGTAATTGCTAAAAGCCATCTAGGTTTAAATTCTTCTATGCTTAAATCACTATTTAATAAGCTTTCTAGCTCATCATTTAAGGCGATTTGCCCGTTTATTGAATTTGAATTAGTCATAATAAAGCTTAAAAGTTCGCTTAATTCATTTAAACTACTTTTATCATCAAGCCCTAATAGTTTGCCATAAATAGTAACTTCGCCATTCTTACTAACCCCACTAAAACTCTTGCCCCAATTATCGTGATTATATAAATTAGAAATGCCTTTTAAATCATCAGAGCTTACTGGCTTAGAATTTAAATCTTTATTAGTTTCAGTCCTTATCTCATCTCTTAAAAATATTTGCCTTAAATCCAAAATACTCTGATTGTTATTTATGATTGTCATGTTAACTAAACCCTTTTATCATATAAATTCTCGCCATTTTTATACGCCATTAAAATAGCTAATAAATCTCTTTCATCTTTGATATTTTGAATATTAATTTTGCTAAGTATTTCTTCCATATTCTCACGAGTGCTTGTGCCTTTTACTTCTATGGCTTCGAATGGTTTTTCTTTAGTTTGTTCTTCTTTTTCTTCTTGTTTAATTTCTTCTTTAGTATTTATTGCATTATTTCTTAAATTTTCTTTTTCTTTAACTCTAGCTTGTAATTCTTCAACGCTTGGCATTTTCTTACTATCTATATAACCTAAAAGTAAATCTTTAGGTAAACCTAAAGATGGCATATTTAGTGAGTTTAGTGTTCTATCAAGCTCTTTTTTATCAATTTCTACCCAATTTTGTTTATATTCTTTGCAAA
>NZ_JACGBA010000029.1:0-11370 GCF_020137685.1 Campylobacter sp. RM9331 | reverse complement strand
AATAATAGGGGTTTTTAAGATAGCGTTAGCTATCTTAAAAAACTACTAAGGTTATTGCAATAATCCTAAGGGGAGCACTCGCTCCCTTTTTTAAATTTAAAAATCAATTTCCTAATTTAAATTCTTTAAAACTTGATAAATTAAACATATTTAGTATAAGATAACGATTACAAAGGAGTTAAGATGAAAGAATTTAATTTTGATAACGCTGTGAAAAATCCATATATAGATAAAAATTTAAAAACACAAGAATACCAAGAAGAAAGACGATTAGTCAGTCAAACTATGGCAAAAATGGAAAAAGAGTTAGACAAACCAGAGATTTTATCAGTATTTAAAAGATTAAAAGACAAATGAGATATATCAAATTAGAAGAAGCCATAATTATTCACGAAAAAATCATTGAAAAAACAGGTGGATTGAGTGGTTTTAATAATACTCAATTAGGCTACCTAGAAAGTGCATTAGAACACATAAAAAACGATAATTATTATCCAACTTTAGCCGATAAAATTACTCATTTAATGTTTTCGTGTATAAAATTTCATCCTTTTACTGATGGTAATAAAAGAACTTCAATATTTTTAGCTATGCATTTTTTGGATTTAGATGATAAATATAATGAGAAATTTGCTATAGTTATGGAAGATATAGTCGTGCATGTAGCCGATGGAAGTATTTTAAAAGATGAGCTAAGAGAAATATTGATAAATTTTATAAATAAATATAATCAATAATAAAATTAGACTAAGAGATTTAGATTAAGGCATTTTTCTTAACGCTTAATAATACTAACGATTGCAAAAGTAACAAATATGAATGTAACAATTACAACAAATAATAATCCGTATTTTTAAAAGCGTTAAAATAAGTTAAAGAGTTAGAAAAAGCTCATAAGAGTGATAGTTTAAGACACAAAGTTTTAAAGATTTTAGAGCCAAGATTAAAAATCTATGAGTAAATACTAAGCATTAAAACCAAAAGGCATTAAAACTGATTTTGAAAAATTAAATAAAGAAGATAAAAAACTAACGCTAGATATTATTAAACGCCTTGCAAATGATGAAGTCTAAGAACTAAATTTATAAAAACTACGCATTGCAAGGGGTTTTAAAAGATTGCAGAGATTGTCATATCAAAAATGATTTAGTGCTAGCGTATAAAAGATAAAAATATATTAATTCCAACTTGCATTAGCACTATAAATCATAGCAAAATAAATAATTTAACATAAATTAGATTTTAGCGATATATTTTTATTGTAATTATTTTAAGGTGCTATCCTTTAGCACCTTTTTTATAAAAACTAAGCAAAATCAAAAAACTAGCATAAAAAATATTTATGATTGTTTTAAATTCCGTCCTTACAACCAGCGTTTTTTCTTAAAAAATATAATAGGTATTATTGTAGAGATTATCATTAGGCTCAAGGTTATAAAATACCCATATTGGAATTTTAATTCAGGCATATTCTCAAAGTTCATTCCATAAATTGTCCCTATTAAAGTAGGCGGCATCATAGCAACGGTAACAACGGTAAAAAGCTTTATGATTTTGTTTTGTTCTATGTCAATTTTGCTAGTTAAAATCGTCTGTATATTATCTAAAATCCCAAGTTGCGAAAGGCTAAAATCTATTAAAGAATTTAAATCTTTTAAAATTATGTCTAAATTCTCTTTAATATGAACGCCTATTTTATCGCTTTTAATAAGTGATGATAAGGTCTTTTTCTTCTCAAACAACGAATATCTAATCTGCATATTTAAATCTTGAAGATTTGAAATCTTAGCAAGGTAAAAATCATAATCAAGAGCATTTTTTTGCTCTAAAATCTCGGTTTTTAGCAATCTTGAAATTTTATCAATCCACTCTAGCACATCTCCATCTTTATCCACTCTCATATCAAAAATCTCGCTTAATATCTCATAGCCACTTTTATAATGAGTTGGATTTGCTAGAATTATGTTTTCTACAGAAGCAAAGGTCGGAATTTCTCTAGCACGGATTGTAAATAATACTTTTTTATTTAGTAAAAATGTAATCGTATCTTTTGTAGTGGTTGTTTGATTTAGAGCGTCTTTATTTAAAAACACATTATTAATAGTAATAGTATCTTGCTCTTCCCAATATCTCGCACTTTCTTCTATGTTGTATTTTTCATCATCGTTTGGAATTTTAATATTAAAATTATTTTCTATATAAGCAATCTCATCTAGGTTGAAATTAAACAAATCTACCCATAAAGTATTTTCAGGTATTTCTTCATTGATATTAATAGTGCGTTTTAATACATTTAAATTGTCTTTATAATAAACAAAAAGCATAAAAATCCTTTATAAATTTTAATTATTATAATGAAAATTTTGAAATTTTAAATAGGATTTAAGGCTAAGCTTAAATCCTAAGAATTATTGTTTTAATTGTAAAAGTGTGTTAAGCATTTGATCACTTGTAGTAATTGTCTTAGAGTTTGCTTGATAACCCCTTTGAATTACGATTAAGTTTGTTAAAGATGTGCTTAAATCAACGTTAGACATTTCAAGGCTACTTGCTTGGATTTTACCACGACCACCTGTTGTAGCAGCTCCGATTACTGGCTCACCTGAGTTTGATGTTTGAGTGAAAACATTGCCGCCTTCAGCTTCTAAACCTTCGTTATTTGTAAATGTCGCCATCGCAATTTGTGCTAGACCAAAGCTTCTACCATTTGTAAAGCTTCCGATGATTGTTCCGCTTTCATCAATTCTAATTCCGTTTAAGTCCCCACCACTAAAACCATCTTGAGAAATACCACTTGTATTGCTCTCTCTATCATAACTTGTAATTCCATCAAAATCATTTGGATTACCGAAATAAAAATCTATGTTTTGATTAGGAGTTGAGCCGTTGTTTGCTGTAAAGCTTACTGAACTTGGGCTAAATCCTTGTAATGAACCATCGCTATTAAATCTAATTGTTCCTGTTAGGACATTTTTTGGACCTTCGCCACTAATGTTGATTTCACAAGGCTCTGGAACTTGAATTACTATTCCCCACTCTGTGCCACCATCATCTGTGTAGCCGATTTTTGTAAAGTCATATTTGATTGAGTGTTTTGTCCCAAGTGAGTCAAATATATCAATACTTGAACTATGTGCGCTCATATAAAGCCCTTGAGTTTGACGAATTCCATCTCCACTTGTAAGTGCTCCTTGCATACCTTGCATTGTTTTCATAAACTTATCGTTTTCATTAACATTATTTGCCGGATTTGTTAGATTGCTAATGCTTAAGAACATATTGAAGTCGTCTTCATTGTTGTTTGCATTTGCCGGAGTTCTTACATCTGGGTTAAGTTCAATAAATTGAGCTTGTTGTGTAGCATCTAATTGATCCCAATTTTGAAAACCCATATTTGGTGCATTATTATATTTAATTCTAGCTCTTTCATTGATTGCTTCTGTGCTCATATCAAATATATCGCCATCATCAGCATTAAATGCGTCTCCTTTAGGATTTTTGATAACGAATTGTCCTTTAGCATCTACTATGATTTCAACTCCATCATTTTTAGTCCCAGCCGTATTCCAATTAGCATCAGTTACTTGTCTTCCATCGTAATTTACATAAAGTCTTGCATCTTTTTGCATAGCTTCTCTTAAATCTTCTGTGGTATTAAATGTTCTTTCCATATTAGCATTTAATGCGTGTGCTGTATTAGTTGGGTTTGGATCATAAGTATATTGATAAGCAGTAATTACTTCTATACTTGCACCATTATTTGGTTGATGATGTTGTATAGCACTTCCTAGAATACCTGTGCCATCTGGAGCCGCACCATTTCCAGCTTTTAGAATTATATTCTTCATAGCTGCTGTTGTGCCTTGCTTATTATCATTTACTAAAATAAGTCTATTTCCATTTACTATATCAGCTCTTACGCCTGTTTTACCACTTACTCCATTAATAGCAGTTGCTATATCAGCTACATTTGATACACTGCCACTAATTTGAGTGCCGTTAATTTCTATATTTAATGTAGCGGCTGTAGCAAATTTACCATTGTTATCAATTGCGTTACCATTTACACCCAATGTTAATTGTTGAGTTCTAGCTTCTGCATAACTAACCCAAATTCCTTGACCTTTTCTAAGTCCAAGACTTTCTCCACTAGCATTGAATAATACCCCCATATCAACGCCACGCTCATTTAAGCGTAATTCACCATTTTTGTTTGTAATAAAGCTATTTTGTGAAACATCGTTTTCTTTATGCACACCCGCATCAACCTTAATACCATCGCCGTTTATATTAGTCCATTCGTGATTGCTATCTAGCTGATAGATTGGAGTTTTTTTATCGCCTATGCTATTACCTGAATTTAGGTTTGCTTTTAAACTAACTAATGTTGTAGGATTTGCAGGAGTTGTAAGACCTGGTTTTATTACTATATTTCTAATTGGAGATGTTGTATCAACTTCGCCTGTAACTTCATCTCTTAACCAACCTTGCGCTATATAACCATTATTATCAACGAAGTTACCATAAGCATCACGAACGAAGTCCCCGTTTCTTGTATATTTATAAGTTTTACCACCATCAGGGCTTACTACGAAAAATCCATCGCCTTGGATAGCTAAGTCTGTGTTTTTCTTTGTTGTTTGGATACTTCCTTGAGCAAAAATCTTAGTAATTGAGTTAATTTGAGTTCCAAGTCCAACTTGCATAGGGTTTTTACCACCTAGCTCTCCTTGTGGAGCTGTTGCAACTTTGCTTGTTTGGTTCATCAAGTCGCTAAAATTTGCACGAGAGTGCTTAAAGCCTGTTGTATTAACGTTTGCTATGTTATTACCTTCTACGTCCATTGCTATTTGGTGTGCCTGAAGACCTGATACTCCAGACCAAAGTGATCTCATCATTTTTATATCCTTGTAATTAAATTCTCTAAGCAAGTTTTAGCAAAAGGTGTTCCAATTTTATTTTTTTATATTAAAATGTTGTTTTAATACCGAAAATAAGGGGATTTTGTGGATAGTGTAAAAAATAATTTTAGATTAGATTTAATAAAGTGCTTATCAAATACAAGATTACAAAGTTATAAAGACTTAGACGAGCATTTTAAAAATCTTAAATTAATTTCAAAATTATCCCCAAAAATAGGCATTTTGGAAATAACTTTAAGAAATTATTTAAATGATATTTTGGCAAAAAAGTTTAATAATGATGATTGGCTTTTAGATTACGAAAATGAAAGTATAAAAGAACAAATAAATAAATTATATAAAAGCAAAAAAAGAACGCCTACAAAAGATGAATTATTAAGCAATCTTACGCTAGGAACGATAATTAAGATTATTGAAGATGAAAAAATTGAGAAGTATATATTTTCAGATTTAGACTTAAAAAGATTTGATAAGCAGAGTAAAACTCTGCTTTTAAGAGTGTCAAGACCACTCACGAAATACATTTCATAATATCAAAAAAAAATTAATCATAAAAGCTTTATCAATGTTTGTTAAAATCAGCTTTTATTAAAAGGAGAAAAATGAAATTTTTAAATATTCAAAAACTAAGCACTGAAAAGCTAGAAAATATGGGTTTTACTTGGCATACAAATGAAGATAAAAAATCATATGTAGATGATAAATTAATAATAATTAGCGAAGATGAAGCAAATAATTATTATAACGCTTGTAATGAGCTATATGATATGTTTATAAACGCAGGTTCTTATGTAATTGATAATAATCTTTTAGATAAACTTGGCATTCCTTTTAATTTACACGAAGTTGTGAAATTATCTTGGGAAAATGAAGTTCATTGGCATTTATATGGGCGTTTTGATTTAGCTGGTGGGCTTGATAATTTACCTATTAAATTGCTTGAGTTTAATGCAAATACTCCAACGGCACTTTTTGAAACGGCGATTTTACAATTTGAGCAATTAAGACTAAATAACTTAGATGAAAGCAATCAATTCAATCACACTTACGAAGCAATCGTTGATAATTTTAAACGCTTATCAACTTTAGATGAAGATGTAAGTAATTTTGATGAAGTATATGAAGGCTGGAAAATACTTTTTACAAGTGTAAAAAATACTGAAGAAGAGCTAACTACAAGATTACTTATGCAAATGGCAAAAGACGCTGGATATGAATGCGAGTTTGCTTATGTTGAAGATGTTGAATTTAGCGAAGATGGAGTGTTTTTAGCTGATGAGAATTATGAGTTTTGCTTTATGCTAATTCCTTGGGAAATAATAGCTATTGAAGAAAGCGAATTAGCACATTTACTAACAAAAATAATCAAAAACCAAAAAGCAATTATCCTAAATCCTGCTTATACATTATTATTTCAAAGCAAGGCTATTTTAGAGATTTTATGGCAGCTTTATCCAAATCATAAATATTTATTAAAAACTAGCTTTTTACCACTTGAAAATGCTAAACAAGTTAAAAAGCCGTTTTTTGGTCGTGAAGGTGCAAATGTTACGATTTTGGACAAAAATGGCGAAATAATCACAAAAAACAATGGAGATTATGAAAATAACGGATTTATTTATCAAGAATTTGCAGAACTTAACGAATATAATGGCGAGTTCTATCAAGCTGGGGTATTTTTTGCCTACGAAGCGTGCGGACTTGGATTTAGAAAAGGTGGAACTATTATAGATAATTACGCACAATTCGTAGGACACATTATTAAATAAAGGAAAAATATGCAAGAAATTCTAAGTCTTACTTCATTTGTAGTTGATTTTGATATTAAAAAGAATTTAAAACAAGAATTACAAAATTATAAAAATATTTTAGTTATTGCTGGAGTTACGGCATTTGCGAAATTTAAAGATAAATTAGAATACGCAATTAGTGGCAATTATCATCTAACGCATACTAAAGAATGCTCGTTTAATGATATTAATAAAATTATAAATGAATGCAAAGGCTTAGAATTTGATTTAGTCTTAGCAATTGGTGGTGGTAAAGTTTTAGATACTTCAAAATACATAGCAAATGCTTTTAATCTAAAAATAATTACTATACCAACAATCGCTGCAACTTGTGCTGCTGTATCTGCTCTATCTGTTATTTATGAAGATGAAAAGTTTAAAGAATTAGCGCTTTTTAAAGAACCGCCTTTTAAATGTTTTATAGATTTAGAAACTATTAAAAACGCTCCTAAAAGGTATTTAATAGCAGGTATTGGCGATACGATGGCGAAATTTTACGAATTTGATTTGCAATTAAAATATGCAAACGCTAATAATATAGGCGTAAATTACTCAAATTCTTTTGGCAAAATTTGTAGTAATTTGTGCGTAGATTTAAACTATGAATATGCAAAATCTTTAAATGATGATTTGAGTTTTAAAAATGTCGTAATGTCAATAATTGTAAATACTGGCTATGTTTCACGCTCAATTAATATTGAATATAATGGAGCTTTTGCTCACGCAACTTGCTACGCGATAAGTTATATTAAAGAAATAGAAAAAAACTTCTTGCACGGAGAATTAGTAGCATTTGGTATTTTAGTCCAATTACTAATTGAGAAAAAATATGATGAATATGAAAAATTGCTTAAGTTTTACAAAGAAATCAATTTACCTACTAAAATAAGTGATTTTATAAAAGAAGATGAGTTTTTAAAACATATTGACAAAATAGCTAGTTTAGTCCTTGCATCTAGCGATGTTATTAATCTAATTAATCGTGGTTTTATAACAAATCTTGATGAGATAAAAAATGCTTTAATTTATAAAAAGGAGAGAGAATGAAAATTGTATTTTTAGACGCAAACACCTTAGGTGGAGAAAACATTGACGCATTTAAAGAATTTGGCGAAGTTGTATTATATGAAAAATCATCGCCTAATGAAGTAGTAAAAAGATTAGAAAAATGCGAAGTAGCAGTGATTAATAAAATCAAAATGAGCCGTGAAGTTATGCAAGCTTGCCCTGATTTAAAGCTAATTTTAATTAGTGCAACGGGTATGAATACGGTTGACTTGGTTGCGGCAAAAGAATTTAATATCGTAGTTAAAAATGTAGCAGGTTATAGCACAAAAAGTGTGGCTCAACATACTTATGCTCTACTTTTATCATTAATGAATGAAACTCTTTATTATAATGACTACACAAAAAAAGGCAATTGGGCTAAGAGCGAATTATTTTGCGATTATTCAAGAAGAATTTACACAATAGAAGGCAAAACTTGGGGAATTATAGGACTTGGAGCTATTGGAAAAGAAGTTGCAAAAATAGCACAAATGTTTGGTGCTAATGTGATTTATACAAGTCTTAGTGGCAATAATAACAATGCTGATTTTAAAAAAGTTAGCTTAGAAGAATTGCTAAAAAATAGCGATATTATAAGCATTCACGCTCCACTTAACGACAAATCATATAAATTAATCAGCGAAAAAGAACTAGCAATGATGAAAGATAATGCGTATTTGCTAAATCTTGGGCGTGGCGGGATAATTGATGAAGTAGCACTCGCAAAAGCAATTGATAGTAAAAATATCCGCGTTGGGCTTGATGTTGTAGAAGTTGAGCCAATGAGTGCTGATAATCCTTTATTAAACATAAGCAAAAAGCAAAATCTAATAATCACCCCGCACATAGCTTGGACTGCTTGTGAGTGTGTTACAAGGCTAGTGGCAATGATGGTGAATAATTTAAGAGATTTTTTAAATGGTAAATAAGATTTACTTAGGGCTAATTTTAGCCCTATTCTTTAGCTCTTGTGCTAAGCAAATTCCAACTACAACTATAAATCTAACTATTAAAAGCGATATTATTAAGTTTAAAGGACAAGGTTTTTTAAAAGATAATAAAGGTGATTTAAGTCTTGATTTATATACGCTTGGAAAATACATAAATACTTTTAAAATCAATGAAAAAATATGTTTTAACAACGAATGCTATACCAAAAAAAGCTTTAATGAAAAATTTTTTGGCAAATGGTATTATGATGATTTGTTAAAAGATATAATTTTATGTAAAAATATATTTTCTAAGAAAAATTACTCAAAAACTCAAAATGGTTTTACTCAAATAATTGATGATTTAACTTATGTTGTTGATGATTTAAAATGTGAGTTTTCTTCAAAAAATATTATCATTAAAATTAATAAATAATAAATTTTATTATTCTATAATAATTTTTTCCTAATAATCTAATGAAATTTACAAAAAAATATTATATTTAGATGGAATTTATAATAAGGAGAAATTATGAAAAAAGTATTATTTTCATCAGTTTGTGCAGTGGCACTACTAGGGACAAATGTATATGCAGTAGAAAATAGTTTAAGTAATAGTTTAGATACTTTTTTAAGTCAAAAAACAGAGTTAGAAGATAAGATTAAATCTCAAAATGAAGACATAAATAATAAAAGTCAAGCTTTAGATAAATTAAAACAAGAAGCTGAAACAAATAGGGCTTTAATAACAGAAGCTATGAAAGCAATAGGTTTAGCTGATAGAAACAAAAGCGATAAAGAAGGTAAGTTAAATGAAGTAAATTCTAAAAAAACTATTTTAGATAAAGAAAAATTAGATTTAGATGGCAAAAAAGCAAGTTTAGATAATGAAATTGCTAATTTAAAAACTTCAATTACTGATTTAGAAAGTAAATTGGCAGAGTTAACAACTGCTTATGACAATGGTCAAAAAGATTTAATTGCGAAAAAACAAAGTTTTAATACTGCACAATCAACATTAGATGCTAAGAAAACAGAAGTAAAATATACTGAACTAGAAAAAAAATATCATGACGCCATTAAGGCAGTAGATGATTTTAATAAAATGAATAATGAAACAGCAGGTGATACGGCGAAAAGACAAGAATTAGAAAACAACCAAAGAGATGCAAAAGCAAAACTAGAAGTAGCTGAAAAAGAAATAGCACCTTTAACGCAAGCTAAAGAAAAAGCTTGGAATGATTATGTTGATACTATAAATATTTTAGAAAAAAATGATAAAGACAAAAAAGTTAATTTAGCAGAGCAAACAAAAACTCAAAATAATTTAGATTTAAAAACTCAAGAGTTAAATAATGTATCTACTCAAATTACTACTAATTCACAAAAATTATCAGAAGTGCAAACAGCTTTAACTACAGCTCAACAAGAATTAGAACAAGCTAAAAAAACCTTAGAAGAAAAGAAACTTGCTAAACAAAATCAAGAAGCAAAAACAAATGAATTAGACTTGGCAGTAGGAAAAGCGAAACAAGATTTACTAACAGCTCAAGCAGAACTTGATAAGTTAAATGCTGATTTAAAAGAAATTCAAGCAAATATTACAAACAATACAGAAGAAGGCAAAAAAGCTAAAGAAGAGTTAATGTCAAGTGGTATTTATACGGCTAATACTCAAACTCACGCTAACGCATTAATCAGTTTAGCAGCTTCACACAATGGAGATTTAAGCAATGCAGCTCCTGAAGTAAAAGCACAAGCACAAACCTTAGCAAATCAAATAGCTACAACAATTTTAGATGAGAAAAAAGACGATATAACAGCAGAAGCTCTAAGCACTTTAAATGTTCAAATCAATAATATGAATAAGCGTTTAGGTGAAGTGCGTGGTTTAAATGCAGATATTGGGACTTGGTTTAGAATTTATGGTGGTCGTTTTAGCAATGGTAACAATAATTTCAATTACTATTCAACCCAAATTGGTGCAGATAAAAAAACTAGCTTAAACAATGCTGATATTCTTGCTGGTGTGCTATTTGGCTATGATAAAATCAATGCAGGTGTAAGAGCAAAAGATACTAGCGTAGGAGCGTATTTAAGCTATATTCACAATGATGGATATTTTGCTGATTTGGTATTAAAATATATAAGAAGTAGTTATGATAGTAAATTTGTTGATGTTAAATCTCAAAATTCATTCTTAGTTAGTGCAGAGGGTGGATATAGATTTAATGTAAATAATAATTTTTATCTTGAACCAAGCCTTGAGATAATCACTGGATATATCGGCAAATACGAATCAAGCTTAAAAATCTTTAATAAGTTTAAAATAAATGTAGATGCTCACTCTCCATTAATATTTAAACCACAAATATTTGCAGGTTATAGCGTAAATGATTTTACATTTAGAGCTGGTGTTGGGGCAGTAATTGATACTCAAACTAAAGAAGCAGACCTTTTAATTGGCGATATTATAAAAGGAGTAAATGCTAAGGTAAAAAGCAAATTAGGAGCTAGCGATAGAGGATTTGTAAGCGTTGGCACAGCATATACATTTAGCGATAATTTAAGATTGAATTTAAGTGTTGAAAGAAGCTTTGGCACAAAACTTACAAATGATTATGAAATAAACTCAACCATTAGATATACATTTTAAAATAAAGGGCTTTAAGCCCTTTTTTA
>NZ_JACGBA010000028.1:0-14969 GCF_020137685.1 Campylobacter sp. RM9331 | reverse complement strand
TTGAAATTAAAGAAGAAATTAATAATAAAGTAGTGGCTTTATTAGAAAAAGAAGATGATGAAAATTCTGATAATAATAAAGAAGATGAAGAAAATAATGATAATGACACAAATAAACCAGATATGCCAATAGTTCCTAGTGAGCCTGTTTATAATAAATATTTTTCAAATGCAGACAATAAAAACTATTATTATTCATCAAATACTAGCCTAAGAAGTGGCGATGTTAGACAAGACGCTGCAGAGCTTAATGTGAAAAAAGGTAGTTTAAATATCCTTAGTAATACTAAAAGCGGTAATAATATTACAGATTTTAAAAAAATTAGCGTTACAAATAATCAGCTAAACATATTAAAAACTACAAATGATGCTAATAGTGTTGAAGATTTTTCATATAGTTTAACAGATACTACAATTAGTGGTTTAGATGGATATAGCGATTTAAAATTTAGTGCTAATGATGGAAAAGTAAGTTATACTGCTAATAAAGAAAAATTAGAAGCAAATATTTTAGATGATAGTTTTTCTATGTTAAAAGACACAAGCACAAATTCTAATTATAATGCTATAGATAAAGAGTGGGGTAATTTTACAAATACATTATTTGAAAAAAATAAGGATTATTTCAATGTATCAGATTTAAATAAGGTATTTTATTATGGTTCAAATAAAGCTGCAATGCAGTTAAATCTTAAAAATTCATCTATTGCTTATTATTATGCAGATGCATATGAAGCTAAAAAACTTTATGCTGATTTTAAATATGCAAATCAAATATATTACGAAAACGCAAAGAGTTCAGGAAGTTCTTATGATAAGCAAACTTATGATGTATATAACAAAACCATATCACCTATTAACGGCTCATCTACTTATAATATACAAGCAAATGCTTCTAATGGCATTAAAAATCAAGATTTTGCTTTAAAAGCAGATAAAAATAAAGCAGAAATTAATTTTGGAAGTGTAATTTCTAGTTTGATGGATACTCAATTAGACCCGCAAAATAGATTTCAATACTTTTCTAATGAATTTGATAAATATAAAGATACTTATAAAAGTAAATATTTAGGTGCTGATGAAGATAAGGAATATTTTTATGCAGGTAGTGGAAGCTCAATTAAATTAAATCCCGCTAAGCAAGAAGTAGATAGTTATGTAGTATATGATGGTGGGTATGGAAATATTTTTAGAGTAACTTTTGATAAAAATATCGGAGATGCTACCTATGTTAAAAGAGTTGATGGTAGGGTTCAAGATGTTAAACATTCTCAAAAATTTAATATAAATAGTATTAGAGATGTAAATTCAGGTTATACACTAACAGTAGGCGATAGCAATAATGATTATAATTTTGCAGTGAAGGCTGATAAAGTTGGAGCTATATTAAAAGGCAATTTTAAGATAAATGGAGCTAATCATAACGTAGATTCTGATATTTTAAAATATGTAAATACTTCTGCAGCACATAAATTAGTTAAAGATACTTACGATAAAGCAGTTCAAGGAAAATAATAATTTTTAGGGGAGTTAGATTTGACCTAATTCTCCTAATAAACTTCTTAATTTATCATTTCTATATTTTATTTCTTCACTACATTTCCTAGCAATATCTATGCAAATATTTAAATAATTAGTAGTTTCATCATTTTCAAAATCAATATGTTTAGGATTTTGAATTTTATCTTTATTTACACATCCAAAAATATATGTTATTACATTTAAACTTGGAGTTAGTAATAAATATCTTTTATTATGATACATAATATATTGCTCGTTGCATTGTGTGGTTAATAGTGTGATTATTTCTTGTTTTATTTGTTCGTAAGGAGTATTTGGGAAATCTTTGGCTACTTTTTTGATAAATTTTTCATCATTAATTCTATCTTCTTCACTCTGCAAAAATACACTATCATTTTCAAGTAGTGTTTCAAGTTCTTTTAATATTTCAATAGCTCTAATGTAATCTTTCATTTTACCACCTACTATATTTATTACATTTATATTACATTAAAAAGAAAAATAAAGGTAAATTTTTTAGGTTATTTAATTAGTTTTTTTAATTAAAATAATTTTAATAATTAAGCATTTAGCCTAAATATTAGTATTTTTTATCTTTTATAGTCATAAATATATAAAATAATACATTGAAAATTTAAGTATAAATATTAAATATTTATACTTAAAAGGTCTTTTATATGTCAAAAGTTAAAAAAGAATTTGAAATAATATCTTTAATATTATTTAATTTAATTTGCCTATTATCTAGGCTTTTTGTATGTTTTAGCAGTATTGTATTTAACTCGTTTAGATATTCATTTTTTAATTTTATGATTTCTTTTTTATTTATCAATAGTTCTTCAAATTCAAAAAAACTACAATCAGTAAGCAATCTTTGATAAATTTCATTTTCACTAGGCAAATAAAGCTTAAATTGTTTGCTATCTAGCTCATAAAATTCACGACTTGCATTAATTTTTTCATAAAAAAATGATAGGCTTAATTTAGCTGCGTTTTCGTAATTATTTAATGCTTTTATATTTATTTTTTCAAAAAGCTTATTTAATTTAAGCTCATAATTATTTAAAGCCTTTTCATAATCATTTATAATAAGCTCATCTAATGCTTTATAAAAATCATCTGCTATTGCGTAAAAATCAGCATTTACAAGGTCATTGTAGTTTTTATCTAATTCTTTTGTTTTAGCAATATTTAAAGCATTTTTAAATTCTTTTAAAGGCTTGTGAAAATTATCTAAAAGGTTTAAAAATTGCTCGTTTATTTCTTTTCTAATTTTTAAAAATTGCTTGTTAATCGTATCTTTATTATAAAAAATACTTAAAAATGTATCATCAGGATTTAAAGTTTTATATGAATATTCGTTTTTATTAAAGCAATTTTTATGAAACACCCCATCATTTTGTGTATAAAAATAAGCATTTTTTACCTTAAAATTAGTCATAAATTCATTAGCAATCGTCCTTGCTATACTCTTTAAAGCATTTAAAATCTCATCATTAAAGCCACTATAATCAAATTCATTTTTTGCAAGTATTTCTAAATAATTTTTAATTTTACACTCTAATTCTTCAAGGCTTAGTTTAATCTCGCTAATAATTCCTAAAAGCTCATTATTTAATGTTTTTAAAGACGCTTTTATATTATCTTCTTTAATGCTTGTTTTATTTAGATTTTTTAAAAAATCATAAAAGGCCAAAATATTTGAATCAGGATTATTTTCACTTGCTTGTTTGCAAGAAATTAGCTCAATTTTTTCAAAATACTTAGCAAAAACTTCATTTAAATAATTCTTTAATCTTAATTGCTCGGCTTCGTTTAATTTATCTTTTTGATTAATTAGACAAATCTTTTTTATATTTGGTTTTAATTCTTTAATAGCCTTTTCTTCACTAGCTTTACCAGCACTTTCAGCTAAACTTAGCCAAATTAAAGCATCAAAAGAATTAAATAAATTTTTAGAAAATTCTTCATCGGTAGTATTTGCATTTAGTCCTGGAGTATCAATTAGTGTAATATCTTTTAAAAGCTCGTTATTTGTAAAAATATTAATACTTTTAAGCCCATTTAGTTCTTCGTTTTGGTCATTTACAATATTGTTTGTAAGTTCGCTTAAGCCGTTTTCAAATTCTGCTAAAACTAAATCATTTAAACCATAATTAATATAAGTAGCAACAACGCTAACAGGTCTTGCCCCTGTAGCTAAAATATCTTTTTTAAAAAGCAGATTTAAAAGTGAGCTTTTACCTGAACTAAATTGTCCTATCACACCAACTTGTAATGGTAGATTATAATGCTTACATAAATTATCAATATTATTAATTAGTTTATTGCTAAGCATTAAATTAGGATTTTTTAGAGTGTTTTTTAAGGTTTTTAAATCTCCTAAAAAGCCTTTTTCATAACTTATATTATATTTTTCATTATATTCTTTTAAGACACTTTTTATCATTTTAAATTCTCTTTTATTTCTAATAATTTTTCTATTTTTTGTGTATTTAAGCTCAATAGATTTTCATCGTTAAATTCGTTTATATTGATTTTTTCAATATGATAAATACTAAAAAATTCATTTTTCAAAAACTCATTAGCTAATTGTTTTTGCTCGCTAAAATTAAAAAAATTAAGATTTATATTTAAATAAATCGCATTTAATTTATTATTGATTGCATTTTCACTTTTATCACTTAGCAAATCAAGTTTATTTATGATTTTTTCAAATTCTTCAAATATTTCTTGTAATTTATTTTTATCAAAAATAATTTCATAATCTTTAGTAATATTTAGCCTTGCTTTAATTTCATTAAAATCATTTAAGAATTTATTACTCATACTTGAGTTAAGCCCATTTAATAAATCTTTAAAACCTTGAAAAATTACATTTCTTACCTTTTCGTTTGAGTAATTTTTGTCATAATTTAATTCATCAAAAATCCTAGCAGCTTGATTTTTTGCTAAAAAGCTTAATTCGTGTGCTTGGATTTTGTAGTCTTTATTTAAGTATTCATTTAGCGATATTTCAAGTTCTTGTTTTAAGGCTAGTTTTTTGGCATTTTCGTTTTGTAGATTTTCTATATTTTTCATATATTCGTTTTTATCTAGCTTTAAAGAATTGTTTATATTAGTTAAAAGCGTAATTTCTAAATCAATTAGATTTTTAAATTTTTCGCTAATGCTATTTATAAATTCTTGTGAGCTAGTAGAATTAAAGCAAACATCGTTTAAATAGGCTTTTAAAGCATTTATTTCGCCTTTTGAATTGTCTTTTTTAAATTCACTAGCACTTACGCAAAATAGCTCATAATTAGGTGTAATATCTAGGTTTTTAAGCTCATTGTTAAAGCGATTTTTGACATATTCTTTTAATTTAATTTGCTCATCAATACTTATTAAATCACTTTTTGTAAGCACTAAAACTAGCTTTGAATTAGGATTATTTTTAGCAAAACTTGTTAAGAATTCTAAATCTTTAATGCTAAGTGCTTGAGTGCAAGTCATAAGGTATAAAACACAATTAGCAGTTTTTAAAAACTCTAAGCTTTTTTGTTCTCTACTAATTACTACATCATCAAGACCAGGAGTATCTATTATATTTATTTTGTTCTTTAAATACTCGTTGTTTAGATGGATTTCAATATCTTTTACAAAAATACTTATGCTAGAATTTGCACTTGTATAATCGTATAATTCGTTGATTTTAACTTCAACGCTTTTATGCTCAACAAAATCAATATTAAAGATTTTATTTAATTCTTCATTCAAACTAGCTTGAGTTTTTAAGGCATTAAATTCTGCTTCATTATAAAAATTTACTTTTATTTTTTCATTTTCATCATAACTAATTACACTAAGATTTGCTGTTTCAGGTGCGTTTGATACGCCTAAAAAATCTTGATTTAATAAAGCATTTATTAGGCTACTTTTTCCTGCGTTAAATATCCCACTAAAAGCTATTTTATAATCTTTGCTAATTAATTGAGTATAAAACTCATCAAGCTTATCTTTAAGCTCATTGCTTAGAATTTGTTGTAAATTTTTATAAATATTTTCAAGTTTATCTTGGCTTTTTTTAAAATTATTATTAAATTCTTTTGATGAATTTATTTTTGTATTTTGAAGATAAGTGAAGATATTTTCTTTTATTTTTAATAATTTTAATTTTTCAAGATAAAAGATTATTTCAAGTGGATTTAAAAGATTATTGTTAATAGAATTTAAAACAGCAATTTGCTTCATTTTAAGTTCAAAAAAACTATCAGTATTTAGGTATTGTTTGTATGTTTTTAGATTTAATAATTCTTTATAATTTAATTCATTAGCACATAAAATTAATGCGGCAAGTTCGGGATTAAAAATATTTTCTTCATAGTTAAAATCAAGATTTCCTAATTCATCATTCCATAAATTTTTTAATAATTCTTGCAATTTAATTCCTTTTTGAAAAGATTTAAAAATCTTAGCTATTAAGACTTAAAGAAGTGTTACAAATAGTAATTAGGAGAAAAATTATCTAGTTTTTGTGTAAAAACTACTCAAATACCTATAAATATTTTAATTATATTTATCAATTAATTATATTTTTATTATATTTTTTGTGTTAGTATCTCGCCGAATTTTTAATAAAAAAAGGAAAAAAATGAGTTTTAAAAATAAAATTTATTTAACATTAATTGTGTTATTAGTCGTTGGATACTCGGCTCTAACCTACATTAGTTATAGCACTAGTAGCAAAACTATATCTGCTAATATTGAACGCTATTTAGATGATATTGTAGATAAGAATTTAAATTACATTCAAAATTTCATTAGCATAACAGAGCAAAGCATTAAAGAGACTGCTAAAACTTTATCTAAGTTTGATTCAAATTCTAAAGAAGCTTTTGTGCCTTACTTAGAAAATGAAACTAGGGTTTTAAATTCTCCTATGGTATTTTTAGCGTTTGAAGATGGCTCTATGTATGATGGCACAGGCTGGAAAGCACCTTTTGATGCAACTCAAAGAGGTTGGTATAAACAAGCAAAACAATTAAATAAAACTTTTGTAACCGATGTTTATGAAGACGCTCAAACTAAAAAATTAGTTATGTCAGTAGTTTCTCCAACTTATGATACAAATTCTAATTTTAAAGGTGCTTTAGGTGCTGATGTTACCTTAGATAAAGTTTCTGATTTTTCTAAAAATGCTGGAATTGAAGGTGGAGCTTTATATGTTTTAGATAATTATGGAATGATTATTGGTTATCCCGACCAACAATTAATAGGTAAAAAATTAGTAGAAGTATTTCCTGATTTAAAACCAATGCTTGATGAAATGTATTCAAAAAATAGTGGAAAATTAGAATTTGAATTAAATGGAGTAAAGCAAATTATGGATTTTAGCACTATTCCTGAAACTGGCTGGAAAGTTGCTGCTGCGATAAATAAAGAAATAGCATTTAAAGATGTTAGCAATCAATTTAAAACACTAATAATTGCAAGTGTTTTAGCTATTGTGGTTACTATTGGTATTGTTATATTGGTTTTAGTTTATTTGTTTAGACCATTTGATAGACTAGGCTTAATGATGAAAGATTTAGCAGTAGGGGAAGGTGATTTAACAAAAAGAGTTGCGATTAATGGTAATGATGAAATAGCTCAAATAGGAAAGCATGTAAATACTTTTATACAAAAAATCCAAACTTTAATAGCTAATTCAAAATCAACTTCAACAGAAAATGCAAGTGTAGCTCAAGAATTAAGCTCAACTTCACTAGCAGTAGGTAAGCAAGTAGAAGAAGAAACTACAATAATAGGTTGTGCTACTAAAGCAGGAGAAGCTATATTAAAAGATATAGATGTTACCGTTGAACACGCTGAAGAGAGTTCAAAACAACTTGAAACAGCTAATGATAATTTAGATATTATTAAAAATCAAATATTAAAACTTGTTTCAGTGCTAGAAAATCAATCTTTACAAACTACTGAATTATCAAATAAATTAAATCAAACTAGCCAACACACAGAAGAAGTTAAAAATATCTTAAATGTTATAAACGATATAGCAGACCAAACTAATTTATTAGCATTAAATGCAGCTATTGAAGCAGCTCGTGCGGGTGAGCATGGTCGTGGATTTGCTGTGGTTGCTGATGAGGTTAGAAAATTAGCTGAAAGAACGCAAAAAAGCCTTGCAGAAATAAATACAACAATAGGTGTGGTAGTTCAATCAGTAAATGATGCGTGTGGAGAAATGGAAAAGAACGCTCAAGATATTTCAAATATTTCAAAATCTAGCGTTCAATTAGAAGAAGTGGTTAATGAAAACTCTTTAATCGTTCAAACAAGCATTAGTGCTAATAAAAATAGCGTAAATGAATATAAAGATATAGCTAAGACTATTCGTAGTGTTATAACTCAAATTGAGCAAATTAACAAAATCGCTAATTCAAATGCTAGAAGCGTAGAAGAAGTAGCAGGAGCAAGTGAGCATTTATCTAAGATGACTATTAAACTTGATGAAGAATTAGGTAAATTTAAAATCTAATTTAAACCAGCTAAATGCTGGTTTAATCTTTTAGTGGAATTAAATTCTAAGATTATTTGTAAAAGTTTTTTAATATTGTTAGTTTGATAGGATTTCTTTTAATTTTCTGAAATCTTTTAATTCATTTTCTAGTTTATAAACTTTTTTTAGCAAATTCATAGCAGCTATGGTTCTTGTGCTTATTCTATTTGTAGCAATTGCAATTCTTAAACTCCCTTCACTCATTCCAATTTTTTCTGCTAATTCTTTGTAGGTTAGATTGTTTTCTTTACAAAATGTTTTTATTTCTTCTACTTTCATATCATATCCTTAATACAAATATATTTTTTATATAATATCATTTAAATGATTAAGCAAAATATATATTTTTTAAATTTTTGTATTTTTATGATGATAAAAGTAATGAATATATTTTAAGTGTAAGCATAGTTAAGCTTTTTATTAAATGAAGCAAGTAAGAGATAGGAATGAAAAATAATAATTCACAAATTATATTTAGAAGAATAGATATAAAGAATTATCAAAAGTTATTAAAGAAACAAATAAAGCTAAAAAATTAGTTTTAAAATGAGATAAATAATAGGAATTTGAAATTCCTATTATTTTTTACAATCCCAAACGCTCATAAATCTTATCAATATTTTTAAGATGATAATCAACTAAAAAAGCATTTTCAATCTCTTCGGTGCTTAAGATTTCGCAAATTTCTTTGCTATTTTTTAATAATTCTTTAAATTGAAGCTTTTCGCTCCAAGCCTTTTTAGTCAGTCCTTGCACTAAATCATACGCCATCTCACGACTTAAACCCTTTTGAATAAGGGCTAAAAGCACTTGTTGAGAGAAGATTAATCCATAAGATTTATCTAAATTACTTTTCATATTTTCAGGATAAATCATTAGATTTTTTACAATAGAACTAAATCTTTTTAGCATATAATCAAGCAAAATCGTTACATCAGGAAGCATAATTCGCTCTGCACTTGAGTGGCTAATATCACGCTCGTGCCATAGATTTATGTTTTCATAAGCAGTTATTAAATACCCCCTAATCACACGGCTAAGACCACAAATATTCTCACTTCCTATTGGATTTTTCTTATGTGGCATTGCAGAGCTACCTTTTTGGTTTTCACTAAAATATTCAAGCATTTCTACGCATTCAGTTTTTGCAAGGTGTCTTATCTCTGTAGCAAATCGCTCAAGTGCACTTGCAATCAACGCACACACGCTTATGTAATTTGCGTGCAAATCTCTAGGTAAAACTTGAGTGCTGATATTTGCTACATTTAATCCAAGCTCTTTACAAATATCAAGCTCTACTTCTAGTGGAACATTTGCATAAGTGCCTACTGCACCGCTAATTTTTCCTACTCTAATCTCTTCACTAGCGTTTATAAAACGCTCATAATTTCTTTTGATTTCTTCGTAAAAATAAGCAAATTTTAGCCCAGTAGTAGTAAGCTCTGCATGAACTCCGTGGGTTCTTCCTATTTGTGGAGTATATTTATAAAGATTTGCTTTTTCTTTTAAAATACCTAAAAGATTTTCTAAATTAGCTTTTATTATTTCATTTGCTTTTTTTAGCTGAATTGCTTGTGCAGTATCTACTACATCAGTGCTTGTTAGTCCATAATGAACCCATTTTCTCTCATCGCCTAAATTAAGTGATAATGCTCTTGTAAAGGCTATTACATCGTGTTTGGTTTGCTCTTCTATTTCTTTTATTTTTGCTATATCAAACTTAGCATTTTTATATAGTTTTTCTAAATCTTCATTAGGAATTACACCTATTTTATTAAACGCCTTGCAAGTTGCAAGCTCAACTTCTAGCCAAGCATTAAATTTAGCTTCTTCACTCCAAATGCTTGACATTTCAGGGTTTGAATATCTTGCAATCATTTTTTACCTCCAAATAATCCTTTAAGAAGATTTTCAGCAGGTTTTAATGTTTCATTTATTTTTTCACCATTATTTTTGCCTGTTATTTTATCTAATACTTTTACAGCATTTTCTATAGTATTTTTTGCATCAGGAATGAATTTAACATCATCATTTACACCTGAAAATGTTCCTTTAATTTCGTTATTATTAAATGCTACAAGAGCAGGTGCATTGATACTTTTTGTAAGAGTATTATATGTTCCATTATTTACTTCAATTTTTGCACTTGTTGCACTAATTTTTGCATTATAATCAATTAGATTTTTATTAATATTTACTAATACATCGCCTTTATCAAAAATAACTTGGGTAATATCAGTATTTAAAATCGTATTAATTAATTTTATAGTTTTGTGATATTTTAAATGTCCTTTTCCAAGATTTGCAACTAATTTTCCATTAGCATTTTTTAAATCATAATCTAAATTCCCATTGATATTTGCCTTATAAATATCAATTAAATCAAAAGATTTTGCAAGATTATCTAAAGCAACATTATTTAAATTAGCGTTAAATTTATCCCCATTTAGCTTAGCAGCTAATGAACCGCCAAAGAATTCTTTTGAGTTTAAAGTAAGATTTAATATCTTATCAAAAGTTAAATTCCCATCAACTTTTACATTTCCGCTCATATTTTTATTAAGTAAAGCATTAAAATTAGCTAGATTTGCACTCGCATCATAATTTGCGTTTGCTACGCCTTTTTTGTAATTACCATTTGCATTAAAACTATCTACTAAATCAGTATTTAATTTAGCGTCAAAACTGATATTATCAGCACCATTTAGCTTAACATCAGCGTTTGCTAATACTTTTGAATTAATCTCTAAATCATATTCTTTTTTGAAATAACTTGGGATTGTTTTTCCGTTTATATTAAGATTTGCCGAGCCTATTAGGTTTTTTAAATCGCTTAATTTTGCGTTTATATTAATATTTGCATCTAACATTTTATCTTGATTTAGCAAGCCTAATAAAGCTAGAGATTTTAGACCTTCAATATTAGCTACTAAATCATTTCTACCCATTTTTATATCTGATTTTGCACCTAATAATAAACCATTTACATTCGCATTTTCTAAACCATTTTTATCTAAATTAGCACTAGCTTTAAGATTTATTATTTCATCGCCACTAAGTTTTAAAAGTCCTGCGTTAGCTCTTAAATCAGTATTAATTGCAGTTTTGCTATTAGATAAATCGTGAGTGATTTTTAAATCTTTTGCATTTATATTTTTACCACTAACTATAGAATTTATATTTGCTAATTTGTTTTTAAAATCAATTTGCGAAGTGATTTTCAAATCAGAATTTAAATTAGGATTTATGAAAGCTAATTCAGTAAGGCTTGTAACTAATTGCCCTTGAACTTCTAATTTATTAAGATTTATAGGTTTAAAATCACTTGTAATATTTAAAATATTTGATTTTACATTGATATTCGGAGTAATTTCATTAGCTTTATAAGTATTTTTAGAATCAATTATAACCTTACCAAATCTTGAAATGTCAATTCCAAATTCTTTTGTAATACTTGGTTTTAGCTTAAGTTCTGAATAAATATTAATTAAAGCTTTTGCATCAAGTTTGTCTTTATCAAATTCATCAACATTTGCATTTAGGTTGATAAATCCACTTGCATAATCAACATTTGCGATTTTGCTTAATTTTTCTATATCTAAATTATTAGCATTAAGATTTAGTTTAGTTGGAAAATAATCTTTTATATTTGCATCAAGTGTAAGTGGGCTAGTAAAAATAACACCTTTTCCATCTATGTTAAAATTATTAAAACTACCATTTATATTGCCTTTAATGTTTAAAGGGTCGGTGATTTTTAGGGTTTCTAGGTTTTTTCCATTTAATTCATAATTTATATTAAGATTGCGAGATAATAGTGAAAAATCCCCATTAACTGCTGCTTCAAGCATTCCATTAACTAAAACTTTTAAATTAATAGTTGAAAATCTCAATTCAAATTCTTCAATTTTAACTGCTATGTTTGAATTTTCATTGATTTTTTTCTCTGCTATATTTTTTACGAAATTATTTCCAAAACTTGTAAATAACACACAATAAGCCCCTATAACAATTATTAAAATCAAAGCAAGGAGCGAATAAATAACTTTTTTCATAATACAACCTTTCGTTTTCTTCATAAATAAACTTGAGCTATTTTCACTAAAGTTTCTTTAGTTATTTTTTATCATTTAGTGATTTGATTAACTTATTTTAATTATAATTTAGCACTCAAAGAATTAGAGTGATAAACCACAAGAAAGGAAGAAAAAATGAATTTTACTCCACTAAATAAGCGTGTATTAATCAAATGCGCAAATGAAACAAAAACAACAGCTTCAGGAATTATTATACCTGACAATGCTAAAGAAAAACCACAACAAGGCGAAGTTGTAGCAGTTGCTAAAGAAATTAGCGATATTAAAATCGGCGATAAAGTAGTATTTGGTAAATACGCAGGTAGCGAATTAAAAATTGATAATGAAACATATTTAATTTTAAGTTTTGAAGATATTTTAGGAATTTTATAAGGAGATTTAAATGGCAAAAGAAATTTTTTATTCAGATGAAGCTAGAAATAAATTATATGAAGGCGTTAAAAAATTAAGCGACGCTGTAAAAGTTACTATGGGGCCTCGTGGCAGAAATGTATTAATTCAAAAAAGTTTTGGTGCTCCAACTATTACAAAAGATGGTGTTAGCGTTGCAAAAGAAGTTGAATTAAAAGATACTTTAGAAAATATGGGTGCTAGTTTAGTAAGAGAAGTTGCAAGTAAAACTGCTGATCAAGCAGGAGATGGAACTACAACTGCAACCGTTTTAGCTCACGCAATTTTTAAAGAAGGTTTAAGAAATATAACAGCTGGTGCAAATCCAATTGAAGTTAAGCGTGGTATGGATAAAGCTTGCGAAGCAATTATAGCTGAACTAAAAGCTTTAGCAAAACCAGTTGCAGGAAATAGAAAGCAAATCGCACAAGTTGCTACAATTTCAGCAAATAGCGATGAAAAAATCGGACAATTAATCGCAGATGCTATGGAAAAAGTAGGCAAAGATGGCGTTATCACAGTTGAAGAAGCAAAATCAATCAATGATGAATTAAGCGTTGTTGAAGGTATGCAATTTGATAGAGGTTATTTAAGCCCATATTTTATCACAAATGCTGATAAAATGAATTGTGAATTAAGCAATCCATTAATTTTACTTTATGATAAAAAAATCACAAATCTAAAAGACATTTTACCTGTGCTTGAAACTGCACAAAAAAATGGTCGCCCACTTTTAATCATTGCTGAAGATATTGAAGGCGAAGCATTAGCAACTTTAGTTGTAAATAAATTAAGAGGAATTTTAAATATAGCTGCAGTTAAAGCTCCTGGTTTTGGTGATAGAAGAAAAGCAATGCTTGAAGATATTGCAATCTTAACAGGTGGAACGGTAATTTGCGAAGAAATGGGAAGAACACTTGAAAGTGCAAACGCAGCTGATTTAGGAAGTGCTAGTTCAATCGTAATTGATAAAGATAATACTACAATAGTAAATGGTGCAGGTAGCAAAGACGCAATTAATGCAAGAATTAATCAAATCAAAGCTCAAATTGCTGAAACTACAAGCGATTATGATAGAGAAAAATTACAAGAGCGTTTAGCAAAATTAAGTGGTGGTGTTGCTGTTATTAAAGTTGGTGCTGCAACTGAAACTGAAATGAAAGAGAAAAAAGACAGAGTTGATGACGCACTAAGTGCAACTAAAGCTGCTGTTGAAGAAGGTATAGTAATTGGTGGTGGTGCTGCACTAATTCACGCTACAAATAGAATCAATCTAAATCTTGAAGGCGATGAGTTAATCGGTGCAAATATCGTTCGCCGTGCAATCAAAGCTCCAATTCGCCAAATTGCAGAAAATGCAGGATTTGATGCAGGAGTTATCGTAAATACAATTGAAACTTGCAAAGATGAAAATAAAGGATTTGATGCTGCAAGTGGCGAATATGTAGATATGTATGAAGC
The DNA here is from genome assembly GCF_020137685.1 of Campylobacter sp. RM9331. NCBI lineage: Bacteria > Pseudomonadati > Campylobacterota > Epsilonproteobacteria > Campylobacterales > Campylobacteraceae > Campylobacter > Campylobacter sp. RM9331. The sequence goes on along the minus strand of NZ_JACGBA010000028.1, from coordinate 960 downwards.
AGGAATAATTGACCCTGTTAAAGTTGAGCGTGTAGCATTACAAAATGCCGTAAGCGTTGCTTCAATGCTACTTACAACAGAAGCTACAATAAGCGATATTAAAGAAGATAAACCTGAAATGCCAATGGGTGGCGGTATGGGTGGTATGGGCGGAATGCCTGGTATGATGTAATACCACTTTTAAAAGCTCCAATTTTGGAGCTTTTTATTATTTAAATTCCTAAATTATTTTATTAACTTCATTTTATAAATCTAATTTAATCATATCTTTAAAAAACTATTTATTAAAAGAAATTTTAAGCTTATATTAAGAACCCCCCCCCATATAATAAAAGTTTAATTTATTTTAGGAGAACTTTTATGAAAAAGACAATTTTAAGTATTGTTGGTATTGGTTTTATGTTTGGTGCTTGTGCTAGTAATTCTTTAGAGCTTGATACTAAATTAAATAATAGTATTTTTATTGAACCAGTTGCTAAAAGCAAAAAAAGTATATTTGTATTTGCAAAAAATACTAGTGATTGTAATGTAAATATTGAATCAAAACTGATTGAAGGATTAAAAAATAAAGGTTATACAATACTAAATGAACCTACTAATGCTACTTTTATTGTAAGCACTAATATTGTTGAATGCTCTAAAAAAAGCGAAGAAGAATTAAAGCAAGATGCTTTAAAATCAATTAATCCAGCATTTGCTGCTTTTGCTAATAATAAAAGTTTTGCAAGTTCTATTATAAATAATATTACTGGCGAAGAATATACAATAGAATTAAAAGCTGATGTTAATATTAAGCAAAGAAGTGCAAATAAGGTAATCAATCAAAACAATAATTATGATATAAAAAATTCAAATTCATCTTTAAAATTACAAAACAATTCAAAATCTCAAAATTACGAAAGTGATTTCATTGAAAATTCAACAATAATTAATGCAAAAGCAAAACAAAGAAATATTAAA
>NZ_JACGBA010000027.1:0-18229 GCF_020137685.1 Campylobacter sp. RM9331 | reverse complement strand
TCTCCGAATTCATCTTTAGAATTTAAATCAATCTTGCTTGCTGTTTTTCTTTCGTGATTTATTAGTGCGAATACTTCTCTTAGACCTTTTTGAATGATTTCAAGTGGGCGAAGTGAGAATTTGATTAAGAAGAATAAGCATAATAAAATAATCACTAAAGAAGCAAAAAATAATGTTATATTTTGTTTTAATAAAGAATTTAAAGTATCATCTATATCGCTAGTTAAATTGGTGCTACAGAATTTCCAGCCTGTTGTATTTGAATTAATGCATACTGCAGTTTTTTCATCACCTTTAAAGGTATAGCGAACTGAAATGCCATCTTTTAGATTATTTTCAATCATTTTTATAACATCATCTTGTTTTAATTCAAATTCTTCATTCGGGTGCATTACAAATTGTAATTTATCATCATAAGCAAATATTGTGTTGGTCTTAGAAAAATGTAAAGTTAAAATTTGATTTTTTAAATCTTTAAATGCCATATCTCCACCAATTACCCCAATTATTTTGCCATTTTTAATAATAGGTGCTGAAATTGTCATAACTTTTTCTTTTAATCTCTCATCAGGATAAACTTCTTTACCTAATAAAGCCCTATTGGCACTAATAGCATCTTTATACCAACCCCTACTTCTTGCATCTTGGTCTTTTACTATATAAGGCTCGTTATTAGAGCTAATATAATAAAACTTGCCACTATCAGCCATACCAATAAATAAAGCAGAGAAATTTGAAATTCCTAAATAATTTTTAAGAATTTTAAAGATATTCTCATCTTGATTATCTTCACTAATTGAATTTGCTAAAATTGGTGAGAATTGCTCTATAAAATTTATTCTTGAATTAAAATAAGAATCTACATAAAGCATAGTGGCATTTAAGCCGTTTTCTTTAGCTTTGTCTGTAAATGATAATGAATCAGTTTTTGAACTAGAATAATTCACTATACACAATACAATAAAGCAAACTACAAGTGGGATAGCAATTAATGCTGGAATTTTGTTTGTTAATTTCATAATACTCCTTTTTAAAAAATTGCGTTAATGTTACAATTAAAGAATTGAATAATATTTAATAGTAAAAAAATTTTTAAATATCTATGTAGCAATGGTTTAAGCGTTTAAGGAATAATAAGAAAAATTATGATTTCAATTAAAAAAATATTAATTGAAATCAATGAAATTATAAAATCTCTTTTAATTTATTAGCATTCTTAAGCCATTCGTTTAGCTTTTGATATTCATCGTTATTTATCATTTGCTTAAACTCATTTAGTTCATTTATAAAGCCATCAAGAGCATTTAAAACATTTGTTTTATTTTCTTTAAAAATACTTTCCCACATTGCAGGGCTACTCTTTGCAATCCTACTCATATCAGCAAAAGAACCACCTGCTAGGTGTAAAATGTTTTTCTTATCTTCGCAATCTAACACATAATTTGCTAAAGAAAAGCTAATTACATGCGGTAGATGAGATATGATGGCACTATGATGATCGTGCGAACTTGCATTCATAAAAGTAATTCTCATTCCAATATTGCTTAATAATTCTATGGTTCTATGTTGATGAAATACGCTCGTATTTTCGGTATTGCACAATACACAAACAGCGTTTTTAAATAAATCAATCTTAGCAGCACTAGGACCATTATGCTCTGTTCCTGCCATTGGATGAGCTAATATGAATTGCTCTTTTAAATCATCGCTTATTGCGTTTTGAATACTTTCTTTTGTGCTACCAAATTCTATAATTGTAGTAGTTTTTGGAATATCTTTTAATTGTTTAATAATTTCAATAATAGCTCCAACAGGAACACATAAAAAAATCAAATCACAAGTTTTAATCTCATCAAAAGTTATAATTTCATGAACTAAATTAAGCTTTAAAGCTTCTTTTTCGTGTTCTTTATTTAAATCAATTCCATAAACTCCACTAATAAATTTGTTTTTCATCAAATTTAAAGCCAATGAGCCACCAATTAATCCTAATCCAATTACAACTGCTTTCATAACTTATCCTTAATTAAGATTTATATATGCAAAATAATATAATATTTTTCTAAAAAAAGGAGTTTAAATGGTTGATTTTATTGTGATTTTTTTGCACTTATTTTCAGCAATTATTTTTATAGGTTATGTATTTGTTGATGCGATTTTGTGCTATGGGTTAAAACAAGCTAATGAGCTAAAAAAGGCTTATTTTAAAAGTTCAGGTATTTTATATGCACTTAGCTTTGTTATATTAATTCTTAGCGGAATTTATCTAGCATATAATGAATATACTAATTTTGCAAATATAAATAAAATTATGTTTTTTATCAAAATAGCTCTAGTAATTTTAATGCTTTTTATAACTTTTATTAGTATTTATATAGCGAGATTTAAAAACAATAAAGAACATTTTTTGGTAAAACAAGCTCATATTTTAGCCTTGATAATATGTTTTTTGATAGTTTTATTTGCAAAATTATTAAGTATTTTATGAGTAGTGAAAAAAGAATTTGAAATAAAATCTTATTTCAAATTCTTAATATTTTTAGCCTTTATTTGTAGCTAATTTGCGTCTTAGATAAGCGATTTTTGTTTGTAGTGGTAATTGTTTAGGGCAATTATCTTCACAAGCAAGTAAGCTCATACAAGCAAAAATTCCATCATCATCACCAACTAATTCATAAAAATCATCTAAAGTTCTATTATCGTGTGGGTCTTGCTCGTATCTTGCAGCTCTCATAAGTCCTGCAGCACCTATGAAATTAGGTCTCATAACTTTAGTTGCACAAGAAGCTATACAAATACCACATTCAATACATCTATCAAGCTCAAATGTTTCTTCAGCAACTGCTGGTTCAACTCTTTCTTCAATCTTAGAAATATCAGTAACTTTGTCAGTATGTATCCAGCTTTCTACCCTTTTACACATACCTTCCATCCATTCACCTGTATTAACACTTAAATCCTTAATATGCTTAAACGCAGGTAAAGGCATAAGCTCAATTACTCCATCAGGATAATCTTTAGTAAGAGTTTTGCAACCTAATTTTGGTTTTCCATTAATCATCATTGCACATGAGCCACAAATTCCTGCACGACAAACGAAATCAAAACTCAAACTTGCATCAAATTTTTCTCTAATTTGATTTAAAACTATAAAAATAGTCATACCACTAGTTTCATCTAATGTATAAGTAGCAAAATGTGGCTTGCTAATTTTACTATGTGGATTATATTTAAATACCCTTATTGTTAGTTTCCTACTCATAATCAACCCCTATTCTTTGATTAGCTGCTTTAAATCTAGCTTGTAATTCATAAGGCATAAGTGCGTCTTGGATTTCTGCTCTACTTTTACCTTCTGCTTGTAATTTTTCTGTAATTTCATCTACTTGTTTTTGACGAACTTCACTTAAAGGATTTTCAATTATATTTCCTTTTGCACCATAACCACGGAATGCTGGTGGCATTTCCATTTTCATAATATCAAGGTCTTCATATTCAACTCTAGGTAAAGTTGAGCCTTCATCCCAATAAGTCATAGTTCTTTTCATCCAATTTAAATCATCTCTTTTTGGATAATCTTCTCTATAATGAGCCCCACGGCTTTCAGTTCTAAGAAGCGCACCACGAGCAACACATAAAGCAACTTTTAACATTCTTGGAACTCTATAAGCTTCTTCTAGCTCTGGATTTGAGCAATTTAATTCTTTATCTTTAATAGCTACTTTTTTGCTCTCTATTAATAATTCTTCAAGGCGTTTTACTGCGTATTCTAATCCTTCGCCTGTTCTAAAAATAGCAACATGCTCCCACATAATATCTTTCATTTCGTTTTTGATTTCAAAAATATTATATTTACCTTCACGATTTGCTATTTCTTTTAAATAATTTGCTTCATCGTTTAAGAATTTTTGAACCACTTGCATATCAGCTACTATTGTATTATTTTTGCAATACTCAGAAAAATAATCTCCTACAATCATACCTGCAACAACGGTTTCAGCACAGCTATTTCCACCAAGTCTATTAAATCCGTGCATATCCCAACAAGCTGCTTCACCTGCTGCAAAAAGACCTTTCATCTTAGGAGTTTCTCCATTTGGCTTAGTTCTAATTCCACCCATTGAATAGTGTTGCATAGGAAGAACCGGCGCCCAACCTTTTGGACCTTCATCAGCAGGGTCAATTCCATTAAATGTCTTACAAATATCTTGAACATCTCTTAAGTTTTTTTCAACATGAGCACGACCTAAGATTGAAATATCAAGCCATAAATGCTCTCCATAAGGACTTTTAACACCTTTTCCTTTTCTAATATGCTCCATCATACGGCGACTTACAACATCACGACTTGCTAATTCTTTTTTCTCAGGCTCATAATCAGGCATAAAGCGGTATCCATCAACATCTCTTAAAATACCACCATCACCACGGCAACCTTCAGTTAAAAGTATCCCACTTGGAACAATTGGAGTTGGGTGAAATTGAACCGCTTCCATATTTGATAAAGAGCATAATCCTGTCTCAAGTGCCATTGCTGCACCTGTTCCTTCACAAATAACTGCGTTTGTAGTTTGTTTATAAACTCTACCATATCCACCTGTTGCTATCATTGTGCCTTTTGATACAAATGCAGTTAGACTACCATCAATTAAGCTTCTTGCAACTACGCCTAAACAAATTCCATCTTTGTGAATAATTCTAAGAGCTTCCATTCTATCTATGATTTTTACATTATGTTTGATTGCTTCGTTTGCAACCCCAAAAATCATACAATGCCCTGTAGCATCAGCAATATAGCAAGTTCTCCATTTTTTAGTCCCACCAAAATCTCTTGCATTTATAAGTCCGTGTGCTTCTTCTTTTTCTTCTATTGTTACTTTTTGTGCGTTTATAACAACATTTCTAGGACCTTTTGTAATCCTAGTCCAAGGCACGCCCCAACTAGCTAACTCACGAACAGCCTTAGGTGCAGTTTGAGCAAACATTCTTGCTACTTCTTGATCGCATCCCCAATCGCTTCCTTTTACGGTGTCAGCAAAGTGTAAATCTTCATTATCTCCTTCACCTTTATTACCATTAGCAAGACTTGCTTGCATACCACCTTGAACCGCAGCTGAGTGAGAACGCTTAACAGGACAAATACTTAAAAGCGTAACTGATTGACCACTTTTAGCAACTTCAACAGCACTTCTAAGTCCTGCTAAACCACCACCAACTATTAAAGCATCACTAAATTCTACTTTCATTTTAAGCCTTTCTGTTTGTTATAAGCTAATACCAGCTTTTATAAATACTGCTAAATTAGCAAGTCCTAAAACTATAAAGAAAATACTAATAACCCATTTTAATTTTTTAAGAGTTTTTCTTCTAGCTCTTGCAGTATGCACATCATTTCCATCAAACCAACCCCATTTAACGCAAAGTCTATAAAGACCAATACCACCATGAAGCTCAACAGCGAATAATAAAATTAAATAAAACGCCCACATATTATGATTTACAATTCTTTCAACTGCACCTAAAAATCTAATAGTTTCAGGATTAAAAAACATCATTGCAAGGTGCATTGAAGCGAAGAAAAACATAACAAAACCTGTACAGGCTTGAATAACCCAAAGCGTTGTATCTTCGTGTTTTATTAGTTTTGAATGCTCTCTTGCGATTTGCCATTGGCGATAAGTAATTGGTAATTTTCTCATACCAAGAGCAGCGTGAATAAAGAAAATAATAAAAATAATAAGCACCATACAAGATACTAAAGCAGGTTTTGGCGTATCAAAAATAGCCGAACCCTCAAAAAACTTAGCCGTAGCTTCAAAAAATTCAGGACTGATTAAAACGGTAGAAACAAAAAGCATATGTCCCCACATAAAAAGCCCTAGAATTAAACCAGTAGCACTTTGATAAAAATCAAGCTTAGCAGGTAAGCGTGATTTAGTGCCATCAACTCTTTTGCCTAAAAAATTTTCAATTTTACTAGACACTTTAACTCCTTTTCTTAAATTTTTCTCATTTTACTAATGTTTAACAAACGACCTACGAAAAAATATGTGGAATAATGAATTTAAACCACGGATACGCAATAAGTGTGTAAATTAGTAAATAAATAGCTCCAAAAATAGCACCTAATTTCCAAAATTCTGCACCTTTAATATAACCACTCGCAAACCAAATTGGGCTATGTCCTGTCCCATAAGGTGTTAAAACACTTATCATACCCATTGGAGCTAGTAAAAACATCATAATAAAAGACGCATCATAACCAGCAATTTTACTTGCAATAATTGCAAACACCCCAACAACTGCAGTAACATATGCAGTCCCAGAAGCAAAGAAATATCTTAATAAACAAAACACAAGTAATAATATAAATACTGCTAAAGTAGGACTAATACCACTTAATAAACTATCAGTATATTTTGATAAGAATTCTAAAAATCCAACATTTTTTAATCCACCTGCCATTGTTACTAAAGTAGCAAACCAAGTAAGAACATTCCACGCTGGTTTATTAGCTAAAAAATCATTCCAAGTAATAATATTAGTAACTATCATTAGAATAATTACAATTAAAGCAGTTGTAGTAGCACTAACTCCAAAAGTCTTTGAACCTATCCATAAAATTAGAGCAAGAATTGAAATGCTTAACATTAATAATTCTTTTAATTTAATTGAGCCAAGTTTTACTAATTCTTCTTTAGCCCAAGCACTAATTTTACTAGAGCCTTTAACTTCTGGTGGATAGATATAATAAGTTAATAAAGGAGTGATTAAAAACAAAATAATACCAATAGGTAAAAAGCATAAAAACCAACCCATCCAATCAACTACAGCAATACCTGATTTTGATAATATCTCTAAAGCTAGTGGGTTTGGTGCTTGACCTGTTAAAAATATTGAACTTGAAATACAAGTAGTAGCAAGACTTACCCACGCTATGTAAGCACCTATTTTTCTTGGTTCTTTATCAGGAGAGCTATCATACATAGCAGGAATACTTGTAGCTATTGGATAAATAGTTCCACCACTTCTTGCAGCATTACTCGGAATAAATGGAGCTAAAATTAAATCAGCAATAGCAATTGCATAGCCTAAACCTAAAGTAGATTTGCCTAATTTATTTACTAAAATTAAAGCAATTCTTTTACCAAGACCACTATTTTGATAGCCAATTCCTATCATAAATGAAGCAAAAATAAGCCACACAACAGAATTTGAAAATCCAGTTAAACCCCAATTAATTGCAGCTTCTGAAGTAATTTTTGCACCAACTTCGCCTGATTTTGCAGGACCAACTTTAAATAATACTGCTAAAGCTATAGCAATAATACCTAAAAAAGCAGGTGGCATAGGCTCTAAGATAAGCCCTACAACTAAAGCAGCAAAAATGCTAACATAAATCCAAGCATTCATACTAAGCTGAGAATAATCAGCAAATAAATACGAAAGCAAAAACACAAGCAAACCAGCAACAACTGGTGCGATAAATTTCCACAACGGAACCTTACCTTTCATATTAACTCCTAAAATTAAGTTGAAATTAATATATTCCAAAAAAGCTAAAGAAAATCTTAATTTTTTAAATAATCATCTAACTTTAAAAAATTAATATCTATTTTTAAGCTTTAATTTAAAAACAATTTAAACTTAAAATATTTTAAGGTTAATTTTTAATCATCATTTGCATTATTAAAAGCTAAATTAGTAAAAACCAAAATTCCATTTAATAATATATCTTCATCTATATTAAATTTTGGATGATGTAAAGGAAAACAACCTGAATACTTAGTCCCTAAAAAGAAAAATGCACCTTTATATTTTTGCAAATAAAAAGCAAAATCTTCTGCTCCTGTAGAAGCATTATCTTTATATACCACCTTTAAATCACTTTTAATAATTGCTTTTACTACTTTATCAACTGCTTCATCATTGTTAATTAATGCTGGATAGCCCCTTTGATAATCCAAAACACTATTAGTGCCATAAGCTTTATCTAAGGCTTCAAGACTATTTTTTAAACTATTTTCTAAATAATCTCTAGTTTTAGAGCTAAAAGTTCTGCAAGTCCCTTCTATTTTAGTTAGTTCAGATACCACATTATATCTAACTCCAGAATTAAAAGTCCCTATAGTTAATACAGCATTGTCAAATGGGTCAAGTCCCCTTGATATAAATGTTTGTATATTACTAACCCAATTACAAGCTGCACTTAAAGCATCTATTCCTTTATGTGGTTCTGCTGCGTGAGATGATTTTCCATTTATGCTTACATAAAAATGATCAGAATTTGCCATCATAGCACCTTTTTTTACCATAACTTCTCCAACATTTGCTTCAGGCCAAACATGAAGACCATATATCTCATCTATACCATCTAAAACACCACTATTAATAATAGCTTTTGCTCCACCATTAGGAGAAGCTTCTTCTGCTGGTTGAAATACTAAAATAATATTATTTTTTAATTCTGATTTAAATTCTTGTAATACTTTTGCAAAACCTAATAAAATAGCCGTGTGTGCATCATGCCCACAAGCGTGCATACATTTTGATTTTTTAGAAGAATAATTAACATTAGTTTCTTCATTTAAAGGTAAAGCATCCATATCAGCTCTAAAAGCAATAGTTTTACTTGCATTATCTACATTAAAATACGCAATAATTCCGTAATTATCGCTTTGTCTTTTATAAGTTATTCCTAATTTATCCAATTCATTTGCTATATAATTTGAAGTTTCTTTTTCTTCATAAGATAATTCTGGGTTTTGATGAATTGTTCTTCTGTAATTTATAACATCGTTTTTAATACTTTTTATATAATTTTTCATTTTTACACTCCTTTAATTTTAATTTTTGCAAATAGTATTGCCAATATTGTAGCTAATAAGCCAATTCCCATAGAAAGCAGCATTCCACTAAAAAGGCCGCTAAAAACTATTGTAGTAACTATGAAATTCAATAATGCAAAATAAGTAACGCTTGAAATGGTATAAGATAAAGAATAATTGCTTATTGCTGGGCTTTTAAATTCTGGATCACATATTCTAAGCAATAAAATACCTGTTAAAAATACACCACAACAAGAGCCATAAGTAGCAATCATCATCTCAAACCAATACCCATCTAAAAGCCACTTGCACATAAAATATAAAAATATAGTAGTTAAAATAAAACCTACAATAACCATATATAGTATTGGCATAAGGTATTCAAATACAGCTTTAATAGGCAAACTAGCAATAGCACAAACTACCGCAAATTCAGTAAGTGAGCCTGATATTTTTGATTTAACTTTTTCATCTATTAAAAAACTTAATTTTAGTTTAATTATTAATCCCCAAACAATAAACATTATTATAATAGCATAAGCCCAAATTGATATTTCGCTTAATACAGGTATTTTGTATTCTTTAATAGTATTTAATACAAAATAAGAAATAGCACATACCCCTAAAATAATAGCCGAATGAAAAGCTAGAGCATCTATTGATGAACTCATAGTAGTTTCTCTACCTAAGCTATTTTGTTTGTTTATATCATTATGATAACCAACTTTAAAACTTACAGGAATATCTTGTGGAGTTTTTAATATTTTTGTTTCATTTTTTCTGCTTGCATAATTTATTAGCACCATTCCAAATAAAATTCCGCCAACAAGCCCAAAAGTAGCCATAGTAATAGCAACACCTTGAGCTTGTTCCCAATATTCAAGATTTAAATTATGAAGTAAATTTCCCAATACTGCAGCCGTTCCATGCCCACCAACATAGCCAATACCAAGTTCTAATCCAAAAGTAGAATAAAAATTATCAGTAAATATATATTGAGTGCTAAGTCCAGCTGCAAACTGAAACATAGATATAGCTATTATAATAAATGCTAAAGGCAAAATATTTTTACTTGATTTTAAACTTCCTTCAAATCTTAAACCAAGTGGAACAGAAGCTACAACTGGAACAATTAATATTCCAGGTAATAATTTATAAATATTCATCCACTCATCAGGCAGTTTTAATATATTAAATCCATTGTTTCCAAGTATTAAAACAATAAAACCACCAATTACTGAAGCAGGTATAAAAGTTTGACCAAAAAACTTAATCTTAGCTCTAAGAAAAACACCTAATAATAAAAACAAACTTATAAAGCCGACGCTATAAAGTAATTCTACAAATAATTTGCTTGTCATTTTACCAATCTCCTTTTGAGAGATTTTATAAAAAATTATATTTTTTAAGCCAATTAATTAAATAAAATAATCTAAAAATTATTTTTTTGATACATTAAGTAACAATAATAAAGTAACTATATAATTTTTAATATTTTTAAAAGGAAAATTATGAAAAAGATAATATTAACTAGCGCTTTTAGTTTTAGTGCTTTGGCGTTAGAATTTGGTAGTTTAGGTAATATACCTTTGAGTATGGGATATGCTGGAGTTGCACTTAAAGATAATGATTTTGCAGCTTATTATAATCCTGCTAGTTTGATTTATTCTAAAAATGGTGTTAATTTTAGTTTTGGAGCAAATTATAATCAAAAAAATCTTTTAGAATTATCTAATCTTGATAAATCTATAAATAAAAAAATTGAAGCAAATATAAGCAAAATAAAGCATATTTTTAATCCAAACAACAATTCAAGAGCTAATAATTTAAAATTTGGTAATTTTGGTAGTGTTATAGATGATTTTATATTAAGAAACACAAATAGCGATAATGAAGATTTAGCCTTATTAGCAAAAACTTTTAAAGATGAATTAGATGATAATTTAACTAAAGATGAACTAGACAATATAATTAGTGATTTAAAAAATAAAATGCAAGATAATGATGAATTATCTACAACAATAAAAACCGAGCTAATAACTTCAACAAATAATACAAATGAAGAATTAAATAATAATGGCGTTGATACAAAATTATTAACAAATATAATAAGTGATACTGATACAAAAAATGTCTTAGATGTGATAAAGAATTCAAAAGATGGTAATGTTAATTTAGATGATTTATTGTTAGATATTGGAGATACTAAATTAGATACCTTTCTTGATGAAAATACCTTAAATGATATTGAATTAATTTATAATGCAGTTTATGATAATGAAGTTAATTTAAATATATTAAGTGGTTTAGAATATAACAATAATTTAGGGGATTTAAGTGCTTTTTCTGTAAGCTTATTTAATACGATTTCACTTAATACTTATGCTTCATTAAATAAAGAAAAAAGTAGTTTAATAATAAAAATAAAAGATGATGATAGATATATTTATTTAAAATTATTTAAAAGCAATTCACAACTATTCGTAACCAATGTAAGCGAAGAAGAATATTTAAATCATTCAGCAATGCAAGATAGTGTAAAAAATCCTTTAAATACAACAATGCTAATGATAACAGAAGTGCCGATTAGTTACGCAAATGGTTTTATAATGCCTTATGGAGAGCTTAGTTTAGGTGCTAGTTTAAAATATATGAATATTCAAGCATATCAAGTAGAAAAAGGCATTAAAATAGATATGAATGGGGTTAATTCTAAAGATATAAATATTAAAAATGATTTGCATAATGCAAAATCAACAAATACTTTTGGAATAGATATAGGAGCATTATATAGTATTGATGATTTTTCTACTGGATTGGTTATTAAAAATTTAAATAATCCTAAAATCAAATTCCATTCAAGCAGTATGAGATTAAATCCGCAAGTAAGATTTGGATTAGCATATAAATATAGTGATTTTACTTTTGCTTTTGATGCTGATTTGGTTAAAAACGCAACTTTATCAAATAAATACAATAAATCTCAAATGCTAGGCGGTGGTGTTAAATACGAATTTAATGATTATTTTAATCTAAGGGGTGGCTTAGCTTACGATATTAAAAAAGATTATGGGACTATACTTACAACGGGAGCTAATTTCTTTAATATATTTGATATAGCCTTAGCGAGTGGATTAAAGTCTAGTAATTGCGATAAAGATATTTGCAAGGTTTCAAGTAAAGTGCCTAATTATTTTGATTTAAGAATAGGATTTGGATATAAATGGTAAAGAATTTGAATTAGGATTTAACCTAATTCAAATCTTGCTTAATCCCAACATTCAGCGTTTTTAATACCTAATTTTTTAGCACTAAATACAGGGTCTAAACCTCTTTTCTTTTGCTCATCATAATCTTTTAAGCATTTTATTAAAATAGGACTTAATAATAAAATAGCAATGATATTTATAGAAGCCATTGCAGCCATTGTAATATCTGCTAAATCCCAAGCTACTTTTAAATCTAATTGAGAACCAATAAACACCATAGCAACCGCACTTATTTTAAAAACTAATTCATTTAAATTATTTTTTGTAAGGTTTTTAACATTTGCATCTGCATAGTAAAAATTACCGATTAAAGAAGTTACAGCAAATAAAATAACTGCAAAAGTTATAAAATGAAGTCCCCAAGTACCATAATATTCCATCATTGATTGTTGCACCATAGGTAAAGCATTTAATTTAGTTTCGCCAGTTGATAATTGATTAATGTAACTTTGTGAGAACAATACTAAAAATCCAGAGCATGAACATATAATTAAATCAATAAACACTGAAAAACTTTGAATAATTCCTTGTTTTACAGGATGGCTTGTATTTGCTGCTGCAGCTGCGTTTGGAGCAGAACCCATACCAGCTTCGTTTGAAAATAATCCACGCTTAATTCCTATTACTATAACACTACCTGCAAATCCACCAAAAATAGCTTGAAAATCAAAAGCACTATTAAAAATCATTTTAAACACAGATGGTATTAAATCATAGTGCATAGCCATAGCAATAATGCTTAATAAAATATAAATAAAAGCCATTATAGGAACAATAATTGAGCTTACTTTTCCAAGTGATTTTGAATTTGAAAAGAATAATGCAAAAGCAACAACACTTAAAATAATCCCTATAATTATACTTGCATTACTAAAGTTATCAGGAAAATATATCTCAAATGCTGAAGTCATAGTATGGCTTTGAAGTCCATTAAATCCATAAGCATAAGTAATAATTAAAATAACTGAAAATAATTTACCAAAAAATTTATTTCCTAAGCCTTTTTCAATAAAATATGCAGGTCCTCCACGAAAACCATTTTCATCTTTACTTTTATATATTTGAGCTAATGTGCTTTCAGCAAATGCACTTGCACCGCCTATAAATGCCATTACCCACATCCAAAACAATGCACCTGCACCACCAACTACAACTGCAGTGCTAATTCCAGCGATATTTCCAATACCAACCCTTGAAGCAGTTGAAATCATTAAAGCTTCAAAACTACTAACATGGTCTTTGTTGTCTTGCTTTTCTTTTAATAATGTTAAAACATTACCCATCAATCTAAACTGAGCAAAACGAGTATTGATAGAATAAATTATACCTACAATAATTAGTGCAAAAACTAAAAAATAAGTATATAAATAACCATTTATTAAATCTAAAAATAAATGTATTTCTTCTAATAAACTTTGCAAACGCTCTCCTTAATAAAAAATTTCAAAAAATCATTATATATAAATTCAAGCGTTTTTGGTTAATTACTTATGTTTGCTGCTTTTATCTTCGCAAGCAATAATTAATCTTTCAAAAGGATTTTTTTGATTATCTGGCTTTTTAATAATGTCTTTTAAGCTCTTTGGATGTAATAAATTCATAATATCTCCTTTAAATTTAAAAAAAACGAAGTCATTATAATAAATAAAAGATAATAAATATCAAAATCATATTATTTTTTATAAATTTTAATATTTTGTTACATTTTGTAACATTTATTTTAAAAGTTTGATTTAAATTTATAATAAGTTATATAAATATAATTAAAATAGCGGCTTTAAATTATTTTAAGGAGTAATAATGAAAAAATGGAGCGAATTTGACAATCGTTGGATGTTTTCATTGTTTGGCACTGCTGTTGGTGCTGGAATTTTATTCTTACCTATTCGTGCAGGAACTGGTGGCTTTTGGCCTATTGTTTTAATGTGTGTATTAATTTTCCCAATGACATATTTATCACATTTATTCTTATCATATTTTGTAGGCTCTACTAAAGGTGGAGATATTACTGATGCTGTGAATAAATATTTTGGTAAAGAAGTAGGAATTGTGATTACATTTTTATACTTTTTTGCAATTTATCCTATTTGTCTTGCTTATGGGGTTGGTATTACAAATACTATAAGCTCATTTATGGTAAATCAATTAGGCTTAGCCGAGCCAAATCGCTTAATCTTGGCTATTGTTTTAATTACAATTATGATGGCTGTAATGTTTACTAATGAAACTTTAGTTACTAAAGTTTGTGAATGGCTTGTTTATCCATTATGCTTAATACTATTTTTATTTTCACTTTATTTAATTCCACATTGGAAATTAGAAGTTTTAGGTGAAGTTCCAAGTGCAAAGGAATTTATTAGCACAATATGGCTTACTTTACCTGTATTAGTATTTAGCTTTAATCACTCTCCTGCGATTTCAACTTTTAGCCTAAATACATATAATGAGTATAAAGAAAACTCGGACGCAAAAAGAAAGCAAATATTATTTAATAACGCTACGCTTTTATTAGTATTTGTTATGTTTTTTGTATTTTCTTGTATTTTATGTCTTGATAAAAATGAGTTTGCTATTGCAAGAGATGCAAATATTCCAATCCTTAGCTATTTTGCTAATAAATTTGATGGAAATATCATAAGCTATGGTGCTCCTGCTGTTGCATTTTTGGCAATTTTAACTAGCTTTTTTGGACACTATTTTGGTGCTAGAGAAGGCTTAAATGGACTTATTAAAAAAGTAAGCGGAAAAGCTGTTAGTAAAAATAATGCCTTTACAACTATATTTATGTATGTAACTATGATAATAGTAGCTTACTATAACCCTAGTATTTTAGGATTTATAGAAGATTTAGGCGGTCCTATTATTGCTGTAATATTATTTTTAATGCCTGTATATGCTATATATAAAATCCCAGAGCTAAGAGTTTATAAAAATGGTGCGGCTTGTTATTTCGTAGCTATTATGGGAATTATCACAATTACAAGTGTAATTTATAAGATGAACTTATGAGTAACTTAAGTATTTTTAAAATCGGCATTGGTCCATCAAGTTCGCACACAGTTGGACCTTTTGTTGCGGGAAATGAGTTTTTAAAAGGTTTAAATTTAAAAGAAATTACTAGGATAAAAGTTACTTTATTTGGCTCTTTATCACTTACAGGTAAAGGACATTTAAGCGATATTGCTGTGGTTTTAGGTCTTAGTGGCTTAAATGTAAAAACAATAAGCCCAGAACAAAAACAAGTTGTATTATTAAGATTAAATGAAAGAAAGCTTTTATTAGGAAATGAATTTGAAATAGATTTTGATGAAAATAGCGATATTATTTTTTCTAAAGAATTTAAAAGCTATCACGAAAATGCTTTAACGATTGAAGCGTTTTCAAATAATACTTGTGTTAAATCTAAGACTTATTATTCAGTTGGTGGTGGCTTTATTAAAAGTGAAGATGAGATTAGTAAAACTAATCAAACTAATCAAGAAAAAAATTATGATTATTCTTTTGATAGTGCGACGGAGCTTTTGTGGTTATGTAATAAATACAATAAAAACATAGCCGAAATTGCAATGCTTTATGAACTTAATTTTAATAGCGAAGAATATATAAATAATTATTGCAAAGAGATTTATGAAGCAATGCAAGATAGTTTTAAAGCAGGTGCTAATTCAAATGAACTAATCCTACCAGGACCAATTAAGCTTAAAAGAAGAGCTCCTGCATTAGCTAAAAAATTAATGCTTTTAGATGATAAGAATTTAAATCGTAAGGGTGATTTGGATTTTATAGATTATTTTAGCCTTTATGCTATGAGTGTTTCAGAAGAAAATGCAGCGGGTAATCGCGTAGTAACTGCTCCAACCAATGGAGCTTGCGCAGTAGTTCCTGCTGTGCTTTTATATTTAAAAGAGCATGTAAAAAGTATGAGTGAAAAAGACATTAGAGACTTTTTATTAGTATCAATGGCGATAGGTTCATTGTTTAAGAAAAACGCAAGTATAAGTGGAGCTGAAGCAGGTTGTCAAGCAGAAATTGGCTCAGCTTCTTCAATGGCAGCTGCTTCATTTGCCTTTAGTATGGGGGCAAGTCCGATTGATTGTTGCTCTGCAGCTGAAATTGCAATGGAGCATCATTTAGGGCTAACTTGTGATCCTGTTGCAGGACTTGTTCAAATTCCTTGCATTGAGCGTAATGTATTCGGAGCGATAAAGGCTGTAAGTGCAGCTAAAATGGCTATGGATAGAGAGAGTGCTCCTAGCGTTGGGCTTGATGAGGTTATTAAAACTATGTATGAAACAGGTAAAGATATGGATACAAGATATAAAGAAACTAGCCTTGCAGGTCTAGCTACAAATTACAAGAAATTTTGCTAAAAAAGGGCTTTATGCCCTTTTTACAATCTGTAATTTATTATTTTTTGTTAATATTAAAAATCACATCAAAATAATGGAACTTTAATGCAAAATATAAGAAATTTTTCAATAATAGCACATATAGACCATGGTAAAAGCACTTTAGCAGATTGTTTAATCACAACTTGCAATGCTATAGAGCAACGCAAAATGAGTAAGCAAGTAATGGATACTATGGATATAGAAAAAGAGCGTGGAATTACTATAAAAGCTCAATCAGTTAGATTAAATTATACTTATAATAAAGAAAATTATATTTTAAATCTTATTGACACCCCAGGTCATGTGGATTTTTCGTATGAAGTTAGTAGAAGTTTAGCAAGTTGCGAAGGGGCATTATTAGTAGTTGATGCTTCACAAGGCGTTCAAGCACAAACAATTGCGAATGTTTATATGGCAATTGAGCATGATTTAGAAATAATTCCTGTAATTAATAAAATTGACCTACCCGCAGCAAATCCTGCAAAAGTAAAGGCTGAAATTGAGCATATAATAGGAATTGATTGTTCTAATGCAATAGAAGTTAGTGCAAAGGCTGGGATAGGAATTGCTGAATTATTACAAGCAATTTGTGAGAGAATTCCTGCACCAAAAAGTAATCAAAATAAGCTAAAAGCACTAATTTATGATAGCTGGTTTGATAGCTATTTAGGGGCTTTAGCTTTAGTTAGAGTAAGGGACGGAGAGATTAATAAAAACGATGAAATATATTTAATGCACGAAGGCGTAAAGCATAATGTATTAGATTTACGCTATCCACACCCACTAAATCCAATGCCAACAAATACAATTAAAGCAGGAGAAGTTGGTATCGTCGTATTAGGACTAAAAGACATAGCACAAATTAGCGTAGGAGATACAATAACCCTAGCAAAAGATAAAGCAACAGAACCAATTGAAGGTTTTGCTAAAGCAAAAGCTTTTGTATTTGCAGGGATTTATCCGATTGAAACTGATAAATTTGAAGATTTAAGAGATGCTTTAGATAAATTAAAACTAAACGATAGCTCAATCTCATACGAGCCAGAAACTTCACTTGCTTTAGGTTTTGGCTTTAGGGTTGGCTTTTTAGGTTTATTGCATATGGAAGTTATAAAAGAACGCTTAGAAAGAGAGTTTAATCTAGACCTAATAGCAACCGCTCCTAGCGTTACTTACGAAGTTAATTTAACCGATGGAAGCGTATTAAATATCCAAAACCCAAGCGACTTACCACCTGTAAATAAAATAGACCACATAAAAGAGCCTTATGTAAAAGCCACTATAATAACTCCTAGCGAGTTTTTAGGGAATTTAATTACTCTTTTAAATAATCGCCGTGCAATACAAACAAAAATGGATTATATAACAGAAAATAGAGTATTGCTTGAATACGATATACCTATGAATGAGATTATTATGGACTTTTATGATAAATTAAAATCACTTACTCGTGGATATGCTAGTTTTGATTATGAATTTTGTGATTATAGAGTGGGAGATTTAGTAAAGCTTGATATAAAAGTAGCTGGAGAAGCAGTTGATGCGTTAAGCATTATCGTGCCAAATCAAAAGGCTTTAAGCAAAGGTAGAGATTTAGTAAAAGCTATGAAAGATATTGTGCCTAGACAATTATTTGAAGTAGCAATTCAAGCAAGTATAGGCAATAAAATCATAGCTCGTGAAAATGTAAAATCAATGGGTAAAAATGTTACTGCTAAATGCTACGGCGGGGATATTACTA